>JAITWL010000021.1 GCA_031285285.1 Deferribacteraceae bacterium
CCGTGGCGATTCCACAGCGCTTGAGCCGCTGATAAACACACTATTGGCAACATATAGCGCGCCAGAGATACTGAATGACATATTACTCAAGGCTATGCAGCAAGTGGGAGTGCTATTTAATGAAGGAAAGCTGTTGTTACCTTTCGTGCTCAAGTCTGCGGAAGTGATGAGAGCGTGCAGCACGCTGCTTGAGTCTCATCTCAAAGGTGAAACCAATGCAGATAAGGGTGTAGTGGTGCTAGCTACCGTAAAAGGTGATGTGCACGATATCGGCAAAAACTTAGTGGATATAATCCTCACTGGCAATGGCTATAAAGTGATCAATATGGGCACAAAGGTATCTGGCGAAGAAATCGCCAAGGCTGCTATTGAGCATAAGGCCGATGCCATTGGTATGAGCGGCTTGCTGGTGAAATCTGTGGAGATAATGAAGGAAAACATAGCGCTATTCGCTAGTCAAGGGCTTAAAACGAAGATATTGCTTGGCGGTGCTGCGCTTTCGGAAGACTATGTGATGAAAGAGTGCGCTCCGCTTATGCCTGAGCTGGTGTATTATTGCAAGGATGCCTTTGCTGGCGTCTCGGCAATGAATGGCAGCGCAACTATATCAATCTGGCGGGCAGACCCCGCCGCTGCAAATCCCTTTGCTGGCAAGCATTGGGCTGTGCAACCATATAAACGTTCAATAGCAGCAAAGTTTTATGGAAATAGTGAAGTGGAAAGGGTCACTATTGCTAATATCTTGCCATTTCTACATAAGAAAGCTCTCTTTGAGACACGCTGGGGCGCTCGCTCGGCCGCTGAAATACAAGAAGCAGAGGCTAGGCTTGAGCAAATGCTTGCGCAGCTAGCCACAATAGTGAAGCCGCAGCTTGTATATGGCTTCTATCCTGTATCCGTGCGGGGTAATGAACTGTGGCTGCCAAATGAGATAACACACAAGCAAGTTGATGGTAAGATTGTGTTTGCTGGCTCTAAAGCATGGTCATGCTTTGCAAGCTTTCCTAAAGGCGCTAATGGCGAATGTTTCGCTGATCTATACAGGGTAGCAGAAGACGAGCACGGCCACTTCAGCTATATAGCGTATCAGGCCGTGTTGCCGCTACAAGCGGTAAGCCTAGGCAGCGAAGTGGTGGACTACCTAAACTCTCACTATAAGCAGAATCACTATGAGCAGTATTATCAATATCATGGACTATTAGCAGAGCTTACAGACGCGCTAGCAGCTTATACGCAGGAGCGCGTGGCTAGCTTATTATTTAGCGAAGAGTCTTGGTGCGAAGGCGTTCCTCAATCCATAGAAAAGACTTGGCGTTACAGCTTTGGCTATCCACTATGCCCTGATCTGGAAGGTAATAAAGCAATATGCAACTTGCTAGAAGCCGAGCGCATAGGGATCACGCTGACAGAAAATGCTCAGATGGAGCCTATATACTCCACTTGCGCAATGCTTTCTTGGCATCCAGCTAGTAGGTATTGATACCATTCCCAAAAGTAAAACCCTCTTCTCCACAGGACGCAGGAAGAGGGTTTGTAAAAAAGAGGAGTTGGTTGTTCTGGCTCTATACAGCTATCACAGATTCAAGAACTCCGTCAACTTAGAATAGCTTAGAATGTCGCTATTTTAAGTTCGCCCATGCACTTTGGCTTTGCTCAGAATTTATCCTTTTAATTTCACCATATACCTATTTAGTGCGTCTAAATAAGCATTGACGCTCGCCACCACCACATCTGTGGAATAGCCACGGGCGGCAAATTCAGAGCCATTCAGCTTCACGCGGATCACAGCTTCGCCTTGCGAATCCTTGCCTTGGGTGAGTGTATTCACGCGGTAGTCGGTCAATATGCCATTTATGCCAGTGAGCCTTTCTAGGGCTTTGAATGTTGCATCCACTGCACCATCGCCTATTGCTGCATCGGTGCGCTTATTGCCATCTTTATCGGTCAATGTCACTGTGGCTGTAGGCACGGCAGCGTTGCCTGATGAGAAGGCAACATAATCTAGCTTAAAGTAGTCACTATGTTTTTCCACATTGTTATATACAAGTGCCTCAAGATCCTCATCGTGCACTTCTTTTTTCATATCAGCAAGGCGCTTAAAGGCTTCGAAGATGCTATTGATAGTATCTGTGTCAAAGTCATGCCCCAAATCCTTCAAGCGTGCGGCAAGTGCGGCGCGGCCTGAGTGCTTGCCAAGCACCAGCTTGGTTTTTGGGAAGCCAACACTTTCAGGTGTCATAATCTCGTAGGTGAATGGGTTTTTAAGCATGCCATCTTGATGTATGCCAGATTCATGCGCAAAGGCATTTTTGCCTACCACAGCTTTATTTGGCTGGGTATCCACGCCTGTAATTCGCGACAGAAGACGGCTCGAATGATAAAGCTCTTGCGAATTGATGCCAGTGCTCACTCCCTGATAGTGATCGCGGCGCACATTAAGCGTCATCACTATTTCCTCAATGGCTGCATTGCCAGCGCGTTCGCCGATGCCATTCACAGTGCATTCAATCTGCGTAGCACCTGCCTCTATTGCCGCAAGCGAATTGGCCACAGCGAGGCCAAGGTCATTATGGCAGTGCGTGCTGATGGATACTTTATCGATATTGGGCACCTTCGCCCTAACCTGTGATATCATATTATACATGTCACTAGGCAGCGCATAGCCAACAGTATCAGGCAGGTTGACAGTGCTTGCCCCTGCATTGATGACAGCTTCCAACACCTGCGCCATATAATCAATATTGGAGCGGGAAGCGTCTTCGGCGCTAAATTCCACATCTTCGCAGAGGCTGCGGGCGAAAGCCACCGCATCCACGGCCATTTGTAGCGCCTCTTCGCGAGTTTTTTTCAGCTTATATTCCAAGTGGAGATCAGAAGTCGCGATAAATACATG
>JAITWL010000032.1 GCA_031285285.1 Deferribacteraceae bacterium
AGGCAGTTAGTACCAGTGGCGAAACGACACCGCCTTTAGGCGGGCCAGCAATGGCCCCTTACAGGGGCGACATCAAACCACCACTTGAAGTGGTGGTCATGATTGGACAAAAATAAGAAAAAACCATAAATTTTATTCAACCAAGAGACAACTTTAATGTTTTGGGAGGTCGGCGGTTATCAATTCCGTTATTCTTGGCAGCAAACGTGCCGCATATGGGAAAAAGATTTTGTCGACGATGTCGCTTAAATCAACTCGCCATGCGAGACCCCTTCCGCTGAAGGGGAATTTTCACCTGCTTATTATTATCACTAAGGGAAAATGGAAAAGCTATTTTATTATCGTTCCTGCGGGCACTCCATCTGGTAAAAATAGCAAATTATGTTTGCCAGCCGCATCTGTGGCGGAAAGCACCATGCCATTTGATTGTATACCCATCAGCTTCACGGGTTTCAGATTTTCCACAAAGGCAAGCGTCTTGCCTTTCAAATCTTCGGGAGCATAGGTGGCGGCTATGCCTGATACTATTATGCGTTTTGCCTTGCCATCATTCACTGTCAGCTTCAACAGCTTATCAGACTTAGGCACGCGCTCTGCATCTTCCACAAAGCCAGCCACTAGATTCACTTTAGCGAAATCATCAAAGGCTATCTGCGGTTTCTCATCCTTTGCGGCCTTATCCGCTACAGGCGCAGCTTCAGCCTGTATCTTTGCCATTATTTCCTTCTCATCAAGCCTTGGGAAGAGCGCGACCACCTCGCCTAGCTTGCTGCCAGCCTTTAGCTCATTCACATTGGCTAATTCCACAGCATCTGCAAAAGCAATTTCTGTGCTCATGCCCAGCTGAGCACGCAATTTTTTCGCACTATCAGGCATGAATGGGGCGATGAAATTTGATATAGCTCTTAGGCCATCGGCCACTGTATATAGCACCATGCCTAGGCGATTACGCTTGCTCTCGTCTTTAGCAAGCGCCCAAGGCTGCATCTCATCAATATACTTATTCAATGCGCTTACTAGCGCCCACACTGAGGCTAGCACTTTATTAAAAGCAAGCTCAGCAAAGTATTTATGATATTCATTAGCTGTGTGTATAATAAGTGCCTGTATATCTTCATCTGCTTGCTCGCAAAAGTCAGCTGGCGGCACTATACCATCAAAGTAGCGTCCGATCATCCCCAGGCTACGGGTGACAAGGTTGCCAAGGTCGTTTGCAAGGTCGCCATTAGTGCGATGAATGAGCGCCTTATACGAAAAGTCGCCATCAAGGCCGAATGTCACCTCACGAAGGAGGAAATAGCGCACCACATCCACACCGAAGGTGTCGATCATCTGAAAAGGGTTTACCACATTGCCTAGCGACTTCGACATCTTCTGCCCTTCCACTGTCCACCAGCCATGCGCAAATACATGCTTTGGTAGTGGCAGGCCAAGCGCCATCAGCATAGTCGGCCAATACACAGTGTGGAAGCGGACTATATCCTTGCCCACTAGGTGAAAATCTGCTGGCCAATATTTTTTGAAGAGGCTGTCATCTACGTAGCCCGCAGGCTCAATTCTGGCGTCATAGCCCAGAGCGGATATATAGTTAGTAAGTGCATCGATCCACACGTAAATCACGTGTTTTGGGTCATTAGGCACTTCCACACCCCAAGAAAAGCTTGTGCGGCTCACAGAGAGGTCGCGCAAGCCTTCTTTGATAAATGACACTATCTCATTCTTGCGTGATTCAGGCATAATGAAATTTGGATTCGCCTCAATATGCGCCAAGAGCTGATCTTGATATTTTGACATGCGGAAAAAATAAGTCGGCTCTTTCATACGCGCCGTTGGCCGCCCGCAATCTGGGCAGAGGCCGCCCTCACCAAGCTGAGATTCTGTCCAGAATGCCTCACATGGCGTGCAATACCAGCCCTCGTAATCGCCAGCATAGATATCGCCAGCTGCTTGTAGCTTTTGAAATACTTGCTGCACTATTTTCTTATGCCGTGGCTCTGTGGTGCGGATGAAATCGTTATTAGTGATGCCTATCAATGACCATAGCTTATGATAACGCTGCACCACTTCATCTGCAAGCTGCAAGGGGCTCATGCCGCGCTTTTGGGCTGCCTGCTCTATCTTTTGACCATGCTCATCTGTGCCAGTGAGAAAATATGTATCTTTGCCGCACATACGCTGATAGCGTGCCATAGTATCCGCAGCAATGGTGGTATATGTATGGCCGATATGGGGCACATCATTCACATAATAAATCGGTGTGCTGATATAGAAACGCTCACTCATAGCTCTCCCTCCTCGCCTTTACCAACGACAATCGCTGATAGATCGATCATCTCGCCATCGCCTGCCACGATATTTTTCGGACAGCTACCCTTTTCATATACTAGGCAACACATTAGACGGCCGCAGATGCCCGATATCTTGCTGGGGTTCATGCTGCCATTTTGACCTTTGGCGGTTTTTATAGAAATATTATCAAATTTACGTAAGAATGAGGCGCAGCAAAGCTCGCGACCGCAGAGGCCGAAACCGCCCAAAATCTTGGTGGCGTCGCGCACGCCAATCTGCCGCATCTCAATGCGTGTGCGATATATGCGCGCCAAGTCTTTCACAAGCTGGCGAAAATCCACCCTGCTTTCGGCAGTGTAATAAAATGTCAGCTTACCTTTATCGAGGCAGTACTCAGCTAAGAGCAGCTTCATAGTGAGGCCAAGCTTCTCGGCATACTGGCGGCAGGTGGATAGCGCCTCGGCTTCCTCAAGAAGGTTCGCCTCCTTGGCCGCAAGATCCTTTTCGTTGGCGATACGCAAGATACGCTTCATCTCTTGCTTATTATCAACCTTGATGCTACGTGGTGGAAAAACCACGCGGGCGAGATCTTCACCCTTCTCAGCCTCAATCACCACCCAATCACCAAGCTTTTCATCCATACCTTGAGACAAAAACTCATATATTTTACCAGCACGCTTAAATTTCACGCCTGTGGCCATTACTTCTTTCATGAACTTTTCCTTATTACTTCTACACAGCAATTTTTAATCAATGCCATGTTCGATGTTTTTAACTCTCTCTTTCTCTTGCCAGTCTTCATATGTTGCAATAAAATTCTTTGATGGTAAATAATATGGCGTTAATCCAGCCATTGCTGTAAGTGCAGTAATACGTTCACGCAAATATGGGCATAACAATGCTGCTGCATTAATTCGCAGATTCCTATATAGGAAGATAATGTAAATCTACCATAAATACAAGTACATAATTTTTATTCATTCTAATTTGGTCGCCCGTTGCAGCAAAGCCGCAATAATTCCTCAATTTGTCGAGGTATATCAATGTTTTGCTCGCTTAATCAATGAATAGACAGTGCTCTTATTGATGCAGTATGTGTAAGTGAGCCATGCTAGCATCTTATTATCAATCGCCAGCTGGCGGATAATATATTTTAACACTGTGCTGCGTATAGGTATGCATATGGTCTCGCCAGCAAAGGTTTTGAATAGCTTGTCAGCTGCTTCCACACCACAGATTGCTGCGATCTCTTCATAAAGCTCAGTATGCTTCTTCACAGGTATGGTGATGGCGCGGCCACCAAGATTTTCGATAAGCAAAAGCGCTGTCTTCACTCCACAGCTGCCTGCGATAGCTTGCATAGCCTCTGTGGGCAGCTCCTCTGCGACAATGTGGTCATAATTGATGCAGTCAAAATTGATCATAATGTTTTACCCCTCTTGATGATGTATTATACCATGCTGCACGGATATTGCATATAGTTATTTTATTGTCAGCTATTTTAGCGTAGTTTTACCAATTTAAGATCAGTTGCAAGTGAATATTAATTAACTTGACGTAGCTCATTACAAAAGATATGCTAACATATAGATAGGTAAGGAGCATTTTATGGTAAGCTCGTTATATTCTGGTGCATCTGCTATGCAGAGCTATCAAACAGCTACAGATGTGACTGCGAATAATATTGCAAATATCAATACAGGCGGCTACACAGCAAAATCGACTGTGTTGGCCGAGACAAAGCCAGCTGGGGTGAAAGTGGCTGCTATACAAGATACGCCGCCGCATGTTCGCTCTGCTGCTGATTCTGCTATCGCGCGAAAGCAAAGCAATGTAGACTTAGCCACAGAAAAAGTGGATGAGATAACATCTTTCCGTGCTTATCAGGCAAATGCGAAGCCAGTACAGACAGTTGATGATATGCTGGGCACTGTGATCAATATGAAGGCGTAAGATGGCGATTTTGCAGTAATTTGAAGAGGTCATCAATGAAGTTTTCTTTACCCAAGATAGGTTTGGTGATATTCCTTGCT
>JAITWL010000279.1 GCA_031285285.1 Deferribacteraceae bacterium
ATCAAAGGGCACTTGCCCCTTGCCCAGCCGATAAGCGCAAACGCCGCAGCCGATATCCACGCCTATTATGCTTGGCACGACATATTCATTGCAGCTAGCTGTGAAGCCAACCACAGCACCTTTGCCAAGGTGTACATCAGGCATTATTCGCACCTTGGTATCTGCAAATAGCGGATGGTCAAGGTATTGCTTGATTTGATTTTCGCAATCGCCATCCAAGCCTTTGGTGTAGACTATTGCTTCATTATATTGACCTTTTAATATAATCATTATTTCTTCCTCTTCATTGTCGCAGCATCATATACACGGCTGGTAGCCGCTTCACCGCGCTCTATCGTATAATGATTTAGGCGTCTCACCGCTTGCTCAGCCGCTTCTGCAAGTTGAATATCTGCCTCAAAAAGCATGGCCAGCTTTGCCAGCGCCAGCTTTTTATTCATATGTTGGCTGCGCGCCTCTTGCGAATAGGCGCTTTTGCCAGTGGGAAGGTGCGTTGCACGCACTGCACTGTCCGTTTTATTCACATGCTGCCCACCAGCCCCTGATGCATGCATACTTTCAAATTTTACATCGCGCAGATCAAGCTGCGCTTGTTTTGGCAAGCTTAATTCTGGCTCAAGCTCTGTCACCTTCACATACCAATTTTTGCGCTTATGCCCTGGCCGATAAGTGCTCTGCCATACCCATTGCACCGATCCTACCCACGAAGATGCTAGCGCAGCAGCTGTATCACCTTCCAGCAAAAAGCATAGCGAGTGAAAATTCCCCACTATGCTAGAAGGCACAGCCTCTAGCTGCCTGCATTGCAGGCCAGCAGCGATGGCTTCGCGCTCTAGCTCAGCAGCAGTCAACGCCGCCATACGAGCGCACTCCTCTGGCCCATTGCCAGAAGAAATTTGTAATATTATTTGACTCAAAATAAGATTTCTCCATAGCGTAGCTTCAGGCTTAATTTAGCCCGCAAAAAGCAACGCAAATAAGCTCCCACACGCTTAAATAGCGGCAGGCCAGCCTCTGCTATGGATTAGATAAAATTGCGAAGCCCACAAGATCAATTATGGACGGACGACTAACAGGCAGCAGAAGCCGTGTGCGTGAAAACGCTTGTGATTGCAATGGAATATTGTAAAGTCATGGCACGGCCTCCTAAGTTAATTCAACACTGTGATTGTAATACAGGAAAAATGTTTGTATGTAAAGTATTTTTTGTTCAATTCTTAATAAAAAATGTTCCCATTCCGTCAATTGCGAGACTCTGCGAAGCAATTTAGAAGTCTCCTTGCAATAGACTTGTCACGAAACGGAAAAGTTGCGTCATTGCGGGCTCGACCCGCAATCTAGGATTAATCCAATGGGGGGAATACGCAGGAATCGTTCTTAATTGATAATGTTCCTGCACTGGATTTATTCTGGATTGCGGCTCAAGGCCGCAATGACGTGTGCTGTCACCCTGCGAAGCGAATGGGTCTTGGCATTCGAGGCCTTGTTTCATGACAAGTCTAATGACGTAACACTCAATCGGGCGGGTAAACCCGCCCTACAAAGCGATTTAGAAGTCTTACTTCTGCTTAATATGTACCGCAAAGCCAGATATTTCCATATCTAGATAGGTAAATGTTATGTTGCCTTTCTCATCTTTTTTCGCAGAGTCTTCAATGATATTGATTCCTTTACGTTTAAGATAAGCAAGCGCGCGATCTATATTATTCACCACATAGGCGATATGGCCTTTTGCGCCACGGCTATCTTTTTTAAGGATCTCATAATTTTGTGTGAAATAGCTCACAGGGACTTCGATAGCGACGCGCTCGCCGAAGAGCGAGAGAGTGTCGAGGCATTTGCTGCCAGCTGCTTCATCAGGGTTATTGATGCCAAGGTGGGCAAATTTGAAGCCAATTACAGTTTGTATGGCTTCTTTTGTCAGCTTTGTAATCCCCGCAAAGTCTTTGGCGTCTATCAGATTCTCTGGCACCATCCAGCTACCGCCGCAAGCGATGATCTTTTTGAAATCAAGGTATTTTTCGATATTGCCAGCATTGATGCCGCCTGTAGGCATAAATTTCATATCACCATAAGGTGCAGCCATAGCTTTGAGCATGTTCAGGCCGCCTGATTGCTCAGCTGGGAAGAATTTTACCACTTTCAAGCCAAGCTCAATGGCTTGCTCTATCTGTGAAGGGTTATTCACGCCTGGGAAGATAGGCACATTCTTGCTTTTGCAATATTCCACTATCTTAGGGTTGAGTCCTGGGCTGATGATAAATTTTGCACCAGCAGCGATAGAATCATCCACCTGAGCAGTGGTGAGCACAGTACCTGCGCCCACTAGCATCTCTGGGAATTCTTGAGAAATAGCTTTGATGGCATCTTTAGCGGCCTTGGTGCGGAAAGTCACCTCAGCGGCTGGCAGGTCGCCATCGATCAGTGCTTTTGCCAATGGCTTGGCATTGGCAGCGTCTTCTATTTTGATTACAGGCAATACACCTAATTCATAAACCTTCTTTTCCATAATTATAACCCTCTTATATTAAATTATCTATCAACCCTAGCGCCGCCGCCTTTCACGAGCTTCTCAACTTCCTTGAGTGAAGCCATAGAAGTGTCTCCAGGGGTGGTCATTGCCAATGCACCATGTGCTGCACCAAATTCTACACAGAGCTGTGGATCCATACCTTTTAAGAAGCCATAGATCAGCCCAGAAGCAAAGCTATCGCCGCCACCGACCCTATCCATGATGCCCAGATGCTCTCTATTCACTGATTCATAGAATTTACCTTCGTAGCAAAGCACTGCGCCCCAGTCGTTATCGCTGGCTGTGTGCACTTCGCGCAGAGTTGTAGCCACTGCTTTGAAATTTGGAAATTCTTTGATGACTTTTTCGATCATTTTCTTGAAGTTTGCAACGTTTACGCCTTTCACATTTTCGTCAACGCCTTCCACAGCGAAGCCCAGAGCGGCTGTGAAATCCTCTTCGTTGCCTATCATCACATCCACATATTTCGCGATTTCGCGATTGATGCGCACGGCATTTTCTTTGCCGCCATTAGCTTTCCAGAGTGATGGACGATAGTTTAGATCGTAGCTAGTGATGACCCCATTAGCTTTTGCAGCTTTGAGTGCCTCGATAACCACTTCTGGAGTAGTATCTGATAGGGCGGCGAAGATGCCACCTGTGTGAAACCAGCGTGCGCCATCTTTCTTGAATATCTGAGCCCAGTCAATATCGCCTTTTTTCAGCTTAGCAGCGGCAGTGTAGCCACGGTCGCTCACGCCCAGCGCGCCACGCATGCCAAAGCCGCGCTCGGTGAAATTCAAGCCAAGGCGCACATCTTTGCCTATGCCATCATATGGAAACCATTTGACATACTTTGTGTCGACGCTACCTTGATAGAGCAGGTCTTGCAGCAAATAGCCAAGGTCGTTATCTGGTATACCAGTGACGATAGCAGTGTTGAAGCCAAAGCAGCGTTTCAAACCACGTGCCACATTATATTCGCCGCCGCCTTCCCACACAGTAAATTGGCGGCTAGTCTTGATTCTGCCCTCGCCTGGATCAAAGCGCAGCATAACCTCGCCCAGAGATACCTCATCATATTTACACTCAGACTGCGGACGCAAAGTAATTTTTTCCATACTTCCCCCTAAAATTAATTAAAGATTTAAAAAGCAATATCTGCTCAATATCACTTATACTACTTTTTTTGATAGAGTAAAATAGGAATTTCCAAAATTTTTTGCTATATTTTTAACATCACTACAAACTTACTTCCGCGCCCAAGCTCGCTTTGCACGCTGATTTCGCCGCCATGCAGCTGCACTAACATCTGCACTAATGATAGCCCTAGCCCGCTATTGCGGCCTGCAGTGCCAGCTGTGCGCGATTTATCTGCTCTGTAGAAGCGCTCAAAGATATGTGGCAAATCTTCTGGGGCTATGCCTATGCCTTGATCTTCCACAGCTATCACAGCGCTAGTGTCATCCCCACTAAGTGTTATTGTTAGCTTGCTCGATTCGGGGCTATAATTGATAGCATTATCTATCAGATTCACCATTATTCTAGTGAACATCATCAAGTCTATTTTGGCGAAAACACCAGTTTGCAACACTGATTCGATGGTGATAGCTTTAGCTGCTGCCCAATCTTGCGCTTCTAAGGCTATATTTCGCAACACTGGCGCTAGCTCTGTCCGCTCAAGCACCATGCTCGACTGCTGCTGGCCTGTGCGAGCAAGTGTAAGCAGCTGTGTCAAAAGCTTCTGCAGCTCTCTGGCCTTTGATAGTATCACAGTTGCTGACTGTCTATAGCTTTCAGCTGTGTCATCATGCAAGGCATCCTCAGCACTGGCGATAATCACAGTGATAGGTGTGCGCATCTCATGTGACGCATCAGAGGTGAATTGCTTTTCGCGCTCAAATGCTTGTTCAAGGTTTGTGGCCATAGTGTTGAATGTTTTCACCAGCTCGCCCACCTCATCTGTTTGCCCTGTTAGCATGATTCGCCCTGAGAGATCGCCTTTGCCAAGCTGGCTTGCAGCCTTAGTGATCATGCGAATCGGGCGCATAGCGCTGGAGGCTATCACCCTGCCGCCAAAAAATGAAAGCAAGGCTATTGGCAAAAAGGCAATAGCCCAAATGATGAGCATGCGCTCAAGCACAGCCTGCTGATTAGAGGAGATCATCACCCTCACTAGCCCTAGAGATGTGGGCACATCAAGCGCCAACCAGTGAAAATGACCATTATAATGCGTCTGCTCAATGCGCCCAGGATGTGGAGGCATGCCATCCATAAATCTTGAATTGCCATCCAGCCAAACACCTTCGGGGCTGTAGAGCGCAAAAAGTATGTTGCTAGGTAGCATATTGTCTTGAGAAATCTGAAAGCGTCCATCTTCAATGCTTGCAGCCAAGGCTGAGGCTGATCGCTGGATGCT
>JAITWL010000285.1 GCA_031285285.1 Deferribacteraceae bacterium
CAGCCATTTGTTGTGCCATGTCTGAACGCGTTTTATGTTCATTTTTTTTGCGAAGTGAACCCTCAAGCGCCAATATAAATACACCCCAGTCAGGCATGCTTGGTGCTTTATAAAGCTCCTGAATTTCCATCAAATAAGCATCAAGCCTATCTGCATCAACAAGGCAAGAAAAGGCAAACTTTGTCAGCATAGATAAGCCAAAGGCTTGGTCTGGTTTCTCAACAGAAGTAATAGCTGACATAAACTCATTTTTCAAAATGTCTATATTTATATCGAGCTTATGGTCATATGGAGAAAAATCTGCACTTGAGAGTTTATCAATAATCGGCGTTGTGCCATCTGGCGCGATACTATCATAAAGCCTACCATGGTGTGCTGCTATAATGTTAGCTATTAGCTCTGCTACACACCGAAATGCAATAGTTTCATCATAAGCATGCTTTGCACCATATATGCTATGTGGCAGTCTTTTTTCATTGGGATTGTTTCGTTTGAGATATTCTTGCCATTCTTGGGATGCTTTGCCCATGTCATGTAGGCTGCCTGCAATGCGCATAATTTCACCTATGCCACATTTGGTTCCAAATATCCTTGCATAGCTAGAAACATTTTGTGCGTGTGCATGCAATATTTGCTCGCGTCCATCTTTGGTAATACGCGCAAGCACAGTATCAATGAGCTTGGCTGTCATAATACCTCTACTGGTCTGCTTTTATTGGAAACATTAAGCAAATGTTCCTTTAATGGCTGCCAACCCTCTGTTGCCTTTTCTTTCGGTATTTCATCCTTGCTATGAGCATAATACATCGTTATATCCTCAATTTGCATATTAGTGTTTTGTCATTGTGGCAGTATTTGGGATTAAAGACAATAGAAAAAGTAGAAAATGTGATTGCACATTTAAATCACAAATAAAAACCGCATCGTCTCTGGAAACTGCGTCTGCAAGCCCATCAAAACGGATGCTCACATTTCAGCTGCTCTTTAATTTTCTATAACTTTAGGTGGAGAGTCTAGCTTTGTTTGGCTTTCGTGCCATGCTGCTCGCTTTTCTTGAACGTCGGCTCTGAGTTGCTCTTTGGCATGGAGAGTCTCTCTTTATATGTCAATCCCATGTTAATCAATAGTGATGATAGTCTAGATTTCTTGATAGGAAGGTTCAATTTTAGGATCAATTCTTCAAGAGTTATATCACATTGAGACTCAACTGCTTGTCTAATTTGAGATATTTGTTTATCCGTCAATTTAGTTTTACGACCTAGAAATGGTTTGGGAGTTATACTATTGGTTTGCTTGTGTTGCCGACAAATATTGTTTACTGTTTTTTCGGAAACACCTATCCACAAGGCAATTGTCGCTATTTTCTCACCACGTGCCTTGGCTGCTATTATTAATTCACGCTTGTCATTTGATATTGCTCTCATAAACAATATTATAATAAATTAAAACGTAAATGTAAAGAGGAATTGCTATACAAAAGCACATAATAGATACTTTTCACATAATCTTTTGCTAGCTTACAAAGCCTAGAAGGGCAGACGCTGTTAAGTAAATAAATAAGCCTGTAGCTGTGAAAGTTACAGGCTTTTTTGAATTTATGTCAACCCTCATACATATAGCCTTTCACAGGGGCAGTGATCAAAAGCCCATCATTGCCAATGGCTGCTACGTTTTTCCCTAGAAAGAAGTTATCAGAGAATTTATTTTTGATCCCTTTTGGAATGATTGCAAATGGTTCTATAGATAGGCTTTTGCCATTCATTACAGCGTCAATGCTACGTGAACCACTGCTTTCGAGATTGCTTTGAATAATATCTGCTAGGCCACTATTCCAAATTTTGATGGCTAGCTCTCGTATTGCTGCTATCTTGTTTTCTTGTATTATATCTTCGCGATTTGGGGAGGCATCCATTGGCATAAAAACATCACAATTTGGGGCAAATATATCAGATTCTGGCACTATTAATACAAATTGAATTTCATTTTCATTATACATCCAGAAGCCACGCATTTGTTCATATTGCTCTGCATGAAACATGATTTGCATATAATCATTGCGCACATGTTCTGTATCGCCAAGCTGAAAGCCTGCCTCCAGCTTAGCTTGATTCCATACAATAATCTCGTCTAGCGTGGCATCTTTATGAAACCAATGCCCACTTTTGAATGGGAAACCAGCATCTATGATTGCTGCATAGATACTTTTTACATAATCTTTTGCTAGCTTATCAGTTTTGCGCTGAATGACCATGTCAAAATATGTAGGCATAAAATCTTACCCCACTTTAGCTTTCAACGCCTCTCCCAACGTTTTGCCCATCTCTACACATTGCTGTAGCACGGCTTCTTTTGGCACATATAGCGTTTTCAGCGGCTCAACTGGCATATCAAAGCCAGCTGCTGCGAGCTGCTCATGCAGCTGCTTAGAGGCTTCACCTGACCAGCCATATGAGCCAAAGGCTGCGCCTAGGCGGTTTTTAGGTTTGAGACCTATCATATAGCGCATCATTGCAGCCACATCTGGCAGCACGCCATTATTATGTGTTGGCGAGCCTACCACCACTAAGCCGCAGTGAGCCACTTCCGACATCACCTCGCTATGGTGGTGCTGTTTCAGGTGCATCGCGCGCACAGATATGCCAGCAGCTGCTATGCCTTCCACAATGGCGTTTGCCATAGCTGCGGTGCTATCCCACATAGTGTCATAGAGCACTACAGCGCGCGCCTTAGTTTTCTGCTCAGCATAGGCGCTATAAAGCTCTAGCACATGGGCGATTTCATCCTTCCCACGTATGATTAGCCCATGGTCTGGCGCTATCATATCAATATCTAGGTTCATCTCAGCCACTTGCTTTAGCACAGCCTGTACTCGCGCGGAATATGGCAGGATGATATTATGATAATACTCATTCATGGCGTGATCTAGCACATGGCGGGGGATTTCGTCAGTGAAACGCTCCGATGAGGCGATGTTTTCACCAAAAGCGTCATTCGATATGAGGAGCTTCTTTTCTGGAATGTAAGAGAACATGCTATCAGGCCAGTGCAGCATCTTCGCCTCTAGAAAGCTGATTGTGTGCTCCCCTGTGCTGATGCTATCGCCTGTCTTCACGGCCACTATCGGCCAGCCTGTGGTATCAAAAATGGCTTCCATAGTCTGCTTGCCAGTGACAGAGCAGAAGACCTTCTCAGGCTTGCAGAGGGCAATGATCTCAGGCAGCACGCCAGCGTGATCTAGCTCCAGATGGTTCACCACGATATAATCAATCTTTTCAGGCTCGATATGCTGCTTTAAGATGCGGATATATTCGCTAGCATGGCCAGTTTTCACTGTATCAAAAAGGACGTTTTTCTTATCCTTTAATAAATAGCTATTATATGTCGTCCCCTGTGGCGATAGTGAATAGCCATGAAACTCTTTTGACGCATAGTCCACTATACCAAGCCAGTAGATATCCTTCTTGATTTCGAGCATGATTTTCCCCCTTAATAATATAATTCTCAGGTCTTCGACCTTCGAGGATCGCGGCTTTATCCGCTTTGCGGACTTATTTATCTTGCATTAAAACTTGTCACTAAACCAGGTCACCTTGAATGCCAAGACCATTCGCTTCGCTCAGGGTGATACGTCATTGCGGGCTTGACCCGCAATCCAGAATAAATCCAGTGTGGAAACGTTATTAATTAAGCACGATTTCACTTGCGTATTCCCCATTGGATTAATCCTAGATTGCGGGTCAAGCCCGCAATGACGCAACTTTTTTGTTTAAACAAGTCTAATGCGGGGTTGCTTCCCCCTTGTGCAAACTACACTGCCACCACTTCTTTCACAGCTGGTACCAGCTCTTTCAGTCTATTTTCTATGCCATTTTTCAGTGTCATTGTTGCATACTGGCAAGAGCCGCATGCGCCAGTGAGCTTCACTTGCACCACACCTTCATCTGTCACATTCACCAGCTGCACATCGCCGCCATCCTGCTGCAGCATTGGGCGCACCTGATTCAAAACTTCTTCTACTTGTGCTTTCAACGCCATAATTGGCCTCCTAAAATTTATTAACTTGCCGCACTTTTCACAGCGCTTATCAAATTCCGTGTAAACATATGAAAATAGTCGCCTATAAAGCTATTTAGCCTACCATCATCTGAAGCAAGCTGTGCTATACGGTGGTCATTATTCACATCTTCTAGCGAAAAAGCCTCTTGAGGCTCATAAAATTCTTGTGTTTCGCTTTCTGGCAACTCTAGGCTATCATCTGAGAAAATATCCACTATATACACTGTCGACACAGGGTTCACCCGCAGCGACACCACAGCCTTCTTGCGAAGCTCAGCCAGCTGCTTTTCCCACTTGGCTTTCTTTTCGCTAACAGCTGGCAGATTCTGGTAAAAATGTATATTGAAGGCCACAGGCATTGGCAACAGCGCATCCTCACCTTCGATAGTATCAAATGTGTATATTGCGCGGGTCTCTTGCATCAGCGCATCAATGCCTGGGCGGCCATAGATAGCTAGCGGTAGCCCTAAGATAATCCTACAGCCATCATTAGCTTCTACGATCTCATCTAGCAGCGCTAATAGTGGATCACGGATATATATGACATCGCTATTATCATAATCATCCACTATAGAAAGCGCTGTGCCTTCGTATTTATCAAGTAGAGAGGCGCTTTCATCTGGTAGCTTGGCCAAGAGCATCAATATATCGCTATTTGCAAGCGTATCAATATCCTCAGCGAAGTAGTCCATAGATTCTGGCGGCATGGAGCTAAGCAAATCCTCGCTGCCGTACACTTTCAGCGTGGCCGTTGGTAGTTCCTTCTCAATGCTTGAGATAAATTCAAGCAAAAGCAAGTAGTCATCAGCATAAACAGCTATTGTTAAAGCTTTCATAGCACTATTAAGCATCAAACTTCGCCTTAGTTTGCCAAGCCAGCTGGCAGAGTGCGTGTGCTAGTCATAGTGCCATCTGCCCCAAGGACAAAATATAGATTGCGTATAGGCTGCCCGTTGCCGCCGAAGCCAGCAAGCGTATTGCCATCATATTCTACAGTCGCTGCAGAGGCATTACCTAGGTGTACGCGAAAATATTGATTAAATGTGATCTCCTGCTCTGTGCCAGCCACAGCGGAGAATTCAGCCGTAGTGCCATCATCAGAAAGATAATTGACCCAGCACTCACCATTGAAGCGTAAAATCGCCCGCGGCTGCACAGGTGTAGCTACTGGATCAGGATTTGCCGCCGCCAGATCGGCCGCAGCTGTTGTGATAGGCTCTACGCTAGCTGGAGGAGTATTCACAGCGGCTGGTGCTGGCACATTGGAAGTGCCAGAGCCAAATGTGGCTGTAGCCGTAGCTGCTGGCGCTGGATCATCGTCGCTAAGTGCGCTGACAGCAAAGTATATGCCGAGGCCTATCACGACAACCAATGCCACAGCTATCAATATCCTAACGTTATTTGACTTGGGTGCAAAATCGCTTTGACGGATAGCCTCTGGCTTCTCTGTCTGCACGCTCTGCTCCACCCCAAAGCCTTCTTTAGGGCACTCTTCATCAAACATAGGCTTCACAAGCCCTTGAAAATCAAGCCCTAAAACCTTCACATACTGCGCAAGAAAGCCATGCGCATGCACATACGATGGCAACGCATCAAATTGTCCTGCTTCTAACACCTCTAACACATGCGCCCTGATAGCTGTCTTATCTGAAATATCTTTAAGAGTAAGCTTTTGACGTTCGCGTTCTTCTCGAAGAAAGCTGCCCAATGCACTCATTCAGTCCCCCTGAAACTCATACTGACCGACATTGTATTATAATTGGATTTGTAAGGCAACAAATAGTTTTATAGTTTTTAGTTTTATAGTTTTTGGTCAAAACTTGGGATAAAATGAGAGCTGAATTGTGAGGCAGTGCTTGCTGAATTAAGCCTTTTTCTTTTAATTCTAGCTAATCATGAAACACCTTGCTTAGCTTTACTGGCTTGTGGCCGCCAATAAATTCGCCCAAGGCTAAGAGCGTACTGCTCTCATCTAAGATTAGGCATTGTGCAGCCATTGGTAAAGTGGGTGCAGGCAGGAAGGCATCGCTTTCGGGTGGCATGCCATTCAACAGCTTGCTGATAGCCTCTTTGCGTAGCACTAGCTTTGGTAAGTCAAGCACATCTTGCACTGGCGTGAGCACTTGCTCTATTTTGCCAGCCTGCACCAGCTCAGCGATTTGATCAAGCTTCAATGCGTTATCCATATGGAATGAACCATTCTTGCTGCGTATAAGCCCGCTCATGGCAGCCATTGCAGCAGTGTGCTGGCCTAGCTCATGGATAATGCTGCGCACATAAGTACCCTTGCCGCAATCCACTACAAAAGTGCCATCAGGATAGTCATAGTTGAGCAGCTCAATCCGTTTGATCGTCATCAGAGCTGATCCTGCATCCTTTAGCTCACCTTTGCGGGCTAAATCATAGGCGCGCTTGCCATCAATTTTTTTGGCTGAAAAGGCAGGCACAGTGAGATATGTTTCGCCAACAAGACCTTGAAAGAAGCGTTCAATTTCATCACGTGTGAGGACGATAATAGATTCTTCATCTAATGTGCCCGTGATATCAAAGGTATCAAAGGATTGGCCTAGGCGAAATGAGGCTATATATTGCTTTTCGCCTGCTGTCAGCAGCTCTGCAAAGCGCGTGGCAGCACCAACGCATATTGGAAGCACTCCTTCCGCCATAGGATCAAG
>JAITWL010000319.1 GCA_031285285.1 Deferribacteraceae bacterium
CTGGTCATCATGTGAATAATCTTTTTGCAAGAAAATTGCTAGAGACGCCTAATATCTATAGGATCACTGAGCTGTCCGAAGATGAAGTGGGCTATGGATATATTGCAGGCTATGCAAGAACATAATCTTTTTATAATATTTTTTCACATGTAACTTATTGATAATTAAAGTATTTTTCCGTATACACATGATATGTTTTTAAAAAGGTATTGTCATTTACTGAACAAGGTTGTACAGTGAGCTTACGGTATTTTTACTTGAATTCAATTTCGTTTGATCGTGGTGTGCACTTGTATACATTGAAAGTCTACCTTAGAGAGAACGAGATTTTTTTTCAAATGCAAAATGCAAAATATTTTTTATGGAGGATCGTTGTGAAACTATCAATGAGAATGATCTGTGTCTTGGTTTTTAGCTTCGCTCTAGTGTTTGCCACTGCATGCACTAAGAAGACAGAAACACCTGCTGCAGGCGGCGAGGCTACCACTGCTGCTGAAGTGGAAAAGATTGAAGTCCGCTTTGCTGGCACTGAAGGCGCTGCAGCTGGGCAAAGCCGTGCTATGCAAGAAATGGCTGATCTCCTGAATGCTTCTGGCCGTTTTAACGCAACAGTGTTCCCTGCTGGTGCGCTATCTAGCGACACTGATGGCATGGTGACTCAAGCTCAAATGGGCATGAACCTTATTATCCCTTCAGATCCAGGCCGTTTGGCTAGCCAGTTCAAAATTAACGATTTGAACATTCTTATGGCTCCTTATGTGCTGATGGATGTTGCTCTGCTTGACAAGCTTCCTGAAACCGAGCTTTACAAAACTTGGCAGGCTCAGCTTGAGGAGCAAGGTGTAGTATTGGCTGCGGACATGTTTAATGGCTTCCGTAACTTCTACACTATCAATCCTGTAGAAAAATTGTCTGACCTTGCTGGCCTCCGTATCCGTGGTTTCGGCAATGACATTGGTATGGCTCTTGGCAAATACCTTGGCTTTGCTCAAACAACAGTAGCTGCAACAGAAGTGTATGCTGGCGTGCAAGCTAAATCACTGGATGGTTCAGAGTCTCAGGCATCCAATGCTGATGCATACCGTCTATTTGAAGTGAGCCCATATCTTGCAATGACTAAACACTACATGCTGCAATCAAGCTTCGTATGTGGCAAAGCATGGCTAGACACTCTGTCTGCTGAGGATCGCGACTTTGTTTTGAAAACTGTGTATGATGTATCAAGCAAATACTCTAAGATTATCTTTGAAGAAGAGGCTGGCCTGTTTGAAAACTTCACTAAGAATGGTGGTACTATAACTAACCCTGATCTTGCTGAGTTTGAAGCTGCTATTGCCCCACTGTATGTTAATAACGATCTTGGCCTATCTGATGGGCTTAAAGATAAGCTTATGGAACAACTTGGCGTAACTGCTGCTCAGTAAGAACCCTAGTCAATGTAATAACTGGCCAGTGCTGAACGCATTGGCCAGCAAAAATCTGGAGTTACTTGTATGCAACCTATAAAAGCGATTTACAGGTCTTTATGCAAGGCGGAAGAAGTCTTCACCTGCATCGGCTTGATTTTATTGGTTATATTAGTATTGCTTTCTGCGATACTGCGCGCTTTTCGCGTTTCTATGGCATGGAATATGGACATGGCGATGCTGCTTTTGGCGTGGACAGCGTTTCTTGGTGCAGATGTGGCCTATCGTCATGGGCAGCTTCTAGGGATCGATTTATTTACACGTGGTTTGCCAATCAAACTGCGCAAAGTGCTTCAGATCGTTGTATATTTCAGTATACTAGCTGCACTGATAGTCCTTGCTAAGTTTGGCTATGATTTGGCAATATTTGAGATCAAGCGTACATTCGCATCTTTGCCGATCCCTTATTCAATTGTGACACTGAGCCTTGTTGTCACAGCAATATCAATGGTTGTCTCTACTCTTATTAAGCTTAAAGATTGTTTCGTTATGTTTAATAGTGACCAGATGACAGGCCAAAGAGAAGATTGACAAACCTACTTCGCCTATTGAGGCGACTTAACCTTAAGGAGTAAACTGTGCTGTATTTAGGACTTGCATTTGTTATTTTTCTGGTTTTGGGGATGCCAATCGCTTTTGTTATTGGTGTCGCTGGCACTGCGTTCTTTTGGAGCGCAAATATACCCTTTGGCATTGCGGTGCAATCAATTGTCACCCAGAGCCAATCATTTGCCTTTTTGGCAATCCCATTCTTTATATTCGCTGGTAATCTGATGAATGTATCGGGCATCACTGATCGTCTGCTCAGCCTTGCGAGATTGCTCACTCGCCGCATGTATGGCGGCACGGCACAAATATCGGTGGTTATGAGCACCATGATGGGCGGCGTATCTGGCTCAGCCACTGCCGATGCAGCAATGGAGACTCGTATCCTTGGGCCTGAAATGATGCGTATTGGTTATTCAAAAGGCTATATTTGTGCTGTTAACTGCCTCACAGCTCTTATCACAGCCACTATCCCGCCTTCAATTGGCCTTATCATTTATGGCTTCATTGGAGAAGTGTCTATTGGCCGTCTGTTTGCTGCTGGTATCATCCCTGGCGTATTGATGATGTTTGTGATGATGACCACGGTTAATCTAACTGCACGTTATCATAAATATGATGCGCCTAAGGCTGGTACTCCTAAGCTTTCTATGAAGGAGCTAGGTACTAACCTGAGAGACTCAATATGGGCATTGCTTTTCCCAATCATTCTGATTGTTGGTATCCGCATGGGTGCATTCACAGCCTCTGAATCTGGTGCTTTTGCTGTGGCATATGCCATCTTTATAGGCTTTTTTGTATATAAAGAGCTCACATGGGAGCGCTTCAAGGGTGCTGTGCTTAACTCAGTGAAAGATACAGGCGCAATCATGCTGATTGTGGCGATGTCTGGCCCATTTAGCTATGCGGTCACTTGGGTGCAGCTGCCAACAGTGATGAGCCAATTTGTATTTGGCATCACTGATAACCCACAATTTTTGACAATCATTCTGCTGGCATTCCTTTTTGTATCAGGAATGTTTGTAGATAGTAATGTCAACTTTTTGCTATTAACACCAATATTCCTGCCGATGGTGACATCTGTGGGCATGGATCCTGTGCACTTTGGCGTGTTGATGGCGACAATCTGTACACTGGGCGTTATGACTCCGCCTATCGGATCAGCGCTATATACAGTCTGTGGTATTATCAACTGTCCGCCAGAGGATTATACTAAGCACAGCTTGCCCTTCCTCGCGGCTATCTTCTTGGAGATTACAGTGCTAGTATACCTGCCAGGCCTAGTGCTGTGGATTCCGAATATGATATTTGGCGTGGCACAGGGCTAGTATAGAATAGTTCAGGCGTAGGGGCGACCGACTTGGTCGCCCACATTTTCAAAAGTATGTCAAAAAAAATAAGAACATCAGCTCTCTTTCTTCACGCCCAGCAGATTGTATATTGCATAGGCCACGCCATTATCATCGTTTGATGGCACTATGTGCTTGCATATAGCTTTTACCTCTGGTTCAGCGTTGCCCATAGCTATGCTACAGCCCGCGAAGCTTAATAGCTCTATATCATTGGCGCTATCGCCCATAGCTGCAGTTTCTTCTGGCGTGATTCCTAGCTTTTCGCAAAGAACCTTGGCTGACACTGATTTATCTAGCCCTGTAGCTAGCAAATCAAAGCCATTTTCCATCACAGGCACGGCCACTATGCCATCTATGGCTTTCAGTGCCTCCAGAAATTGCTTTGTTTTCTCTGCTGTGTCAGTTTTCGCAAAGAATTTTGCTGGCTCAAGTGTATTTACATCCACCATAGGCTTAACGCTTGGATGCATACCAGGCATGGAGGATGGCGTATATGGCGAATAAGCACCAGAATGTGAATGCAGCTGATATTTTACGCCCATGCACTCCATTAAGCGAATGGTGGCTTTGGTGAGCTCCATATCAAGCACATGCTTAATGATGGTTTCATTATTTTGCAAATTTATAAGCACAGCGCTATTCATGCCAGCAAAATAGCAGGGATCGACTAAATCAATTGCAAATTGCGATAGCGGCCACGAGCGCCCAGTGGCTATCACTGGGATAATTCCCGCTTGACGAGCTTTTTTGATGGCCTTGATATTTTCTGCTGAGATATTTTTTGTGCTATCAAGCACTGTGCCGTCTAAGTCTAAAAATACTATTTTTATATTCATATTCATTTACACCAATTTATCATTTTTCTTGTGTGCCGCTAACAAACTTACCATCTTTATAAATGAATGTGCGTACTAGTTTTTTTTGAAATGATTGCAACAAAGGGGTAAAAAACTTGTTGTAGCCTCGATAATTCTCATAGTATTTTGCCCAGCCATCCAGTTTGCCAGCTTTATAGTTCACTTCGCTTGTTATGTCGCCATCTCCATAGCTTTCATATTCATAGCTGGTCATTGAGGCACGGTAGCCATACGTCCTTATGAAGCCATCTTGTGGTTTATCGTCAATAAATGTGCCTTCGCCTGCAAGCTCACCATTTGCTTCATAATATTTCACAAGCCCATTCATCTTGCCATCTTTATAGTTTGCTTCACGTTCTAGTCCAATTTCTTTGGATCTATAATAAAATTTTGCTAGCCCATCCATCTTGCCATTTTTATAAGATCTTTCACTTATGATGTTATTGCCATAGTCATAGTGTCTTATAAAGCCATCTTGTGGTTTGTCATCAATAAATGTGCCCTCACCAGCAAAATCACCATTTTCTTCATAATACTTTGCTAGACCATGTTGTTTGCCATTTATGTATTGTACTTCATGTTCTATTAATCCATCTTTGTAGTAAAATTTTCTTAGCCCACCACCTTGGGTAAAGATATATGCATTATTATCAATAAACTTGCCCTCAGCAACTTTACCATCTTCATAAGTGATTGTGTACATTAGCTCCTTTTGAGGCTGTGCAAAAGGGCTAAAAAATTCATAGTCTCTATAATCCTTATAGTATTTTGCAAAGCCATTTCGTTCGCCAGCTTTATAATTGACTTCACTCGTTATATAATCACAATTGTCCGCCTTGCCACGGCCATATGTCCTGACAAAGCCGCCTTGTGGCACATTATCAATAAATCTGCCTTCGCCTGCGAGATCGCCATTTGCTTCGTAATATTTCACAAGTCCATTCATTTTGCCATCTTTATAATTTGCTTCGCGTTCTAGTCCAATTTCTTTGGATCCGTAATAAAATTTTGCTAGCCCATCCATTTTGCCATTTTTATAATTTATTTCACTTACAATGCGGCTATATTCATAGTGTCTTATAACGCCATCTTGTGGTTTATCATCAATAAATGTGCCCTCGCCTGCTAATTTGCCATTTTCTTCATAATACCTTGCTAGGCCATTTTGCTTACCATTTATGTATTGTGCTTCGTGTTCTATTGGTTCATTTTTGTAGTAAAATTTTGCTAGCCCATCCAGTTTACCATTTTTATAATTTACTTCACTTGTTATATAATCTTTGCTATAGTTTCTTATAAAGCCATCTTGTGGTTTATTATCAATAAACCTGCCCTCACCAGCAAGTTTGCCATCTTCATTATAAAATTTCGCAAGCCCATTTAGCCTACCATTCATATAGTATACTTCGTATTTCCTTGCATCATTTTCATAACGAACTGTGCCATAGTCAATCCGAAGTTGGCTACATTCAATCATCTCTAGCAGATCATCTGTGTCATCAATATCATCTATTATCAAAATCTTAGCTAGAGCCTTTTCTGTGTCGCTACTTGCATTTGTTTCGATGATTTTTTTGCTCATCTCTTGAATAATAGCCCTTAAAAACATCCTAGATGCATCATTCACATCATCAGCTGCCGTAAGCATTGCCTCTATATCTGCGCTTCCAAACTCTGCGAGCGGCTGATTCGGCTGATTCCCATAGAAGCGCTCTAATAGCGTATGTTCATAATTTTCTAACACAAAGATGGCAGCTTCTTTTTTATGAGCATCAATATCAAGATTCATGATTATCTCACTCGCCCCTTGCATAACAACCCTTAAGAACATTGCAAATGTATCATTAGTAACTACGCCTTTTATATCTTCACTTGCAAACTTTTTAAGCATAGCAAGGGAATCAGCAAGCTTTTCCTCTATGTCTGCGCTTTCTAGCCCTGTGATCACCGCGAGGGAATCAGAAAGCTCTTTGATATCGTCAACCTCTATGAGCATAGCAAGGGAATTAACAAGCATCACCTCTATATCTGCGCCTTCAAGCCCCGTGAGCACAGCAAAGGAATCAATATAAGGCTTATCCGCATAGAAGCGCTCCAGCTGCATGTGATCAAAATTTTCTATCGCAAAGAAAGATACCTCAGATGGTTTTATTCTCTGGCTACAATCTAGATTCGCCTGCTTGGTATTTTCGGTGGTGGTGCTAGAGGGATAGAATGGAGCGCTTGTAGATATTGTTAGAATATCTTTGACGCTTGCGCATGAGGCAAGCATGGCGATAAGAGTAATTGCTATTGCTAGACATTTCGTCTTCATGATATTTTATCCTCGCTGAAACACTTCCCACGCGTGCTCAGCAGTTAACCCAACCAGCTTACGCAGCTCACTCACTGTGCCATGGCTGACAAATTCATCG
>JAITWL010000046.1 GCA_031285285.1 Deferribacteraceae bacterium
GCATATATAGACGCACTAGAGGATGAGATTCCTATGACAGTCTATAAGGGCCGCAACTGTCTGCCTTTTGACTTTGCAAACACAGGCTGGCAGCATGGTATCACGCAAGGCAAGGTGAAAGCTCTTGAAGCGACGCGATGAATGCAAACAATATATTTTCTTGCCTTGCGTCTAGCTTAAATATTCACTATAATCTCCCACATATGCGAGGTAAAACATAATGAAAACTCTATTAAATAAGATATTTGGCAGCTGGTATGATCGATATCTCAAGCGGCTGAATCCTATTATAAGTCAAATCAACGGTTTGGAAGCTAAGTACACAAGCATGACCGATGCCCAGCTAGCAGGCGTGACGGCTGATCTCAAGGCTAAGCTTGCCGAAGGACAAGATCTAGACGACATTTTGCCTGATGCTTTTGCGGCAGTCCGCGAAACATCACGCCGAGTGATGGGTATGCGCCACTATGATGTGCAGCTTATTGGTGGTTACGTGCTTCACAAGGGGCAAATTCCTGAAATGAAGACTGGTGAAGGTAAAACGCTTGTTGCAACTTTGGCACTATATCTGAATGCCCTCAGTGGCAAGGGTGCACACCTTGTGACAGTGAATGATTATCTCGCAAAGCGTGATGCCACATGGATGTCGCCTATCTATATGCGCCTTGGCCTATCTGTGGGCATTATCCAAAATAATGCTTCGCGAAAGGTTATCTGGGATGATGAAGCCGCAGGTACAGTGGCTGTGATCGATTGTTCACGCCAAGAAAGCTATGCTTGCGATATCACTTATGGCACTAATAATGAATTTGGCTTTGACTATCTTCGCGACAATATGAAATTTGCAATGGTCGACTATGTCCAGCGTGAGCTAAATTTTGCCATTGTGGACGAGGTGGATAGCATACTTATCGATGAAGCGCGCACCCCGCTTATTATCTCAGGCCCTACAGAAGCCTCCACTGACAAATATTATACAATCAACAATGTGGTAAAAAATGTCAAGCCAGCACACTACACTGTGGATGAAAAAGCTCGCACAGCCACACTGACAGATGAAGGGATCAACTATGTCGAGCAGCAGCTCAATGTTGGCAATATATTTGACGTTTCAAATGTCGACACGCTCCATTTTGTCAATAATGCGCTGAAGGCTCATGTAATCTTCAAGCTAGATGTGGATTACGTGGTGCAAGAAGGGCAGGTGATCATCGTGGATGAGTTTACAGGCCGCTATATGCATGGCCGCCGCTTCTCTGATGGCCTCCACCAAGCACTTGAGGCTAAAGAAAACGTGCAGATTCAGCGTGAGAACCAAACGTTGGCATCTATCACTTTCCAAAACTATTTCCGCATGTATAAGAAGCTCGCAGGCATGACAGGAACGGCGCTCACAGAGGCAGAAGAGTTTCGCGAAATCTACAATCTACCAGTGATACCGATCCCCACAAATAAACCTATGCAGCGTAAGGACTACGCCGATTCTATCTATAAAGATACCACGGACAAATACAATGCCATTGTGGCAGAGGTGAAACGCCTCTATGAGAAAGGCCAGCCAGTGCTTGTGGGCACTGTGTCTATTGAAAAATCAGAGTTTCTATCAGCACTCTTTAAGAAGCATCGCATCCAGCATGATGTGTTAAACGCTAAGAATCACGAGCGCGAGGCTGCTATCATCGAAAACGCAGGCCAGAAAAAGGCCGTGACCATCGCCACCAATATGGCAGGCCGCGGCACAGATATCAAGCTGGGCGAAGGCGTTGCAGAGCTTGGCGGGCTCTTTATCCTAGGCACAGAGCGGCATGAGTCGCGAAGGATCGATAATCAGCTGCGTGGACGCTCAGGCCGCCAAGGTGATGCTGGCGAAAGCCATTTCTATCTTAGCATGGAAGATGATCTGCTGCGTATCTTCGGCGCTGGCAAGATAAAGACCTTTATGGAAAAGCTAAAAATGGAGGATGGCGAGCCTATTGAGCATACGTTGATCTCCAGAGCCATTGAAGGCGCGCAAAAGAAGGTAGAGGCCATGCACTTTGAAGTGCGCAAGCACCTTTTGAAATATGATAACGTGGCAAATCAGCAACGAAACGTTATTTACGGCTTACGCCGTGCCATACTATCAGGTGAGGACATAGCTGAAATATTGCGTGAATTTAGCGATGGCGCGTCAGAAGAGCTTTACAATAATTATATCGCGGAGACTCGTGATAATGAAGCCTTTAAAGAAGCTGCTAAAAAATTATATGATGGCGATGTCGACCTTAGCAATACTAAGACAGACGATCAAAACACTTATCAAGACGCGCTCACAGAGCTTTTCAACAAGCGCATAGAGATTCGCAAAGCCGAGCTGGCCGAGCATTTTCTACCAATAGCTAACTATGTGATGATCAATACCATTGACAGCCGCTGGAAAGAGCACCTTCTGCAAATGGACTACCTACGAGATAGCGTAGGCTTGCGTGGTTACGGCCAGAAAGACCCACTGATCGAATACCAGAAGGAGTCTTTCGCGATGTTTGCAGCAATGTATAACCGTGTGCAGCTGGAATCGCTTGATGTGATGATGCATGTGCAGCTGCGTATACAGGGTGAGCCGATGCCGCTGAAGCGCGAGAAGCAGGAGATACACGAGGAACAGCGCGATATCTTCGCTCCGCAAGCGAAGGCAGCTAAGAAGACTGCACCTGCAAAGCGCACAATGCCGAAAGTAGGCCGCAACGACCCTTGCCCCTGCGGCAGTGGGAAAAAATATAAGCAGTGTCATGGGGCACAAAGCTAAAGCATGGATAGCATAAAGGCAATAAATTTATCACTCTATATAAATGGCAGACGCCTTGATGAGATATTGTCGCAAGTCCATGAGAATTATTTGGGCTTAATACCATCTTGGCTTGACTATTACGATGAAGATTTTGCAGGCCAACAGGAAAAACAGTATATTTGGCAACAAACTAAGCTATCAGATAAGCCTGTAGTGTTGCCAATATTACTTTGCCCTGATGATTTCGATTTTAGCTGCACTGTTATTGTTGTTGAAGTGTGTTGGAGTGGGGATACGGTCGTCACTTGGAGCAGATTTGGCATAGATGTCACT
>JAITWL010000070.1 GCA_031285285.1 Deferribacteraceae bacterium
TCTAAAAAACTAAAATCTTCCTACTAAGCCACGTCCCTGTGTCTCGTATTTTGCTAATTGTACTGCGCAATTTAGTTATCGTAAATGCGCCCTCTGATTCATCCTTGAATGCAGAGAAAAATCTGTTTTTAGTCCGTCATTTCTAAATTAATGTTTCCATTCCGTCATTGCGAGGCTCTGCGAAGCAATCCAGCGTTCCTAATAATTGTCGGCCAAAGGCCGTCAGAATCCTGAATCCTAGATTGCTTCGCAAAGCTCGCAATGACAGAAGGCTTCGCCAGCGAAGGGGACTTATTAATTCAATTCAGCCTTATCTTTCACAGAATATACGCTATCTGCTGGCACCATGCCGTTATTCACTCTAAAGTACATTTTGCCACCTGACACTGTCACTCCATTTACCTTGCCTTCTGAGTATGTGGCGATGCCTACATCTTGCCCATCGGCTGTCACAGCTGCGGCTTCAAAATAGTAAGTGCCATCTGGCAGGGCTACATTGCCTATGCCTTTACCATCCCAAGGCAGGTCATTCTGGCCTTGCCTCACGCCTTCATTAAGCGTGATCATGCCCACCAGCTCCTCAGATTCATTTATGACTCGCACAGAGCCTGACACTCCAGCATCTTGAGCATAGAATGATATCGGTGAAGCTTTGCCATTCTCAATTTTCACAGTGTTCGTGTCATACTCCACCACCTTGCCTATAAAGCCAGCTGAGATGCCAAGCCCCTGATTGGCCTGATACACGTTATTAGTGAGATCGACCATCTTATCAAGCCCACCATTAACATTCGTCAGCTGCTCCAGCTGGGCAAACGCCGTGGTCTGGGTGGTAAAATCCATATTATCCATAGGCTCTAGCGGATCCTGATTGCGCATCTGGGTAATCAGAAGATTCAAAAATGCCTGCTGATCAAGCTCATTCTTCCCTGAGCCAAGCGCCTGCTTCTCCTTCATCGCCTCATAACTGACAGGCAATACAGATGGTGCTGTGCGTGTTGTTAATTGCATAGGTAAAATTCTCCCGTTGTTTACGCATATAGCGCGTTGCTATCCTCTGCTTCGGCCTGTTCCTGTGCCATAGCCTGCTCAAAATCTGCTTTGTCACCTTTTGCTAGGTTAAAGCGGCCTTGCTTGGCATCTTGGCCTGCTCCACGACCGTGGTCATTTTGATCCTGCCTTGTGAGCGAATCATGGAAGCTAAAATCCATATTATTTATCTGTATTCCCTTATCTGCTAGCTGCTGGCGGATGGCTTCACCATTCGATGCCAATAGCGCGCGCGATTCGGTAGAGTTTGCCATTATCTTCGCATCTATGCGGCCGCCAATCTCTGTGAGCTGTATCTCAAGGCGTCCCAGATTTTCTGGCGTGAGCCGCACTGTAAGCTTTGTCACTCCGCTTTGGCCAGCCTGTTGCACAAGCTTGGCAAGGTTCACAGCGTCTTTAGCTGATTCCCAGCGCAACACACGCTCTTCGGCCTTGGCCTGCTTAGGCTCGCTTTGCTCAGGCTGATCAGGTAGCTGAAAGCCTGCATGCTCTACATTCTGCCGCTGGCCATTCTCTGCTGCTGTCACCACCTTAGGCTGCTCTTTTGGCGCGGCCATAGTCACGCGCTGTTCTGAAGTTAAGCTTGCAGACTCTGCAACTAAGCTTGCGCGCTCTGCTTGTGCTAGTCCATTAGCAAGCCCTTGCTGCGGCTGTACATTTGCAGCTGGTGCGATATTTGTTTCGGCAGAATTAGCAGCTTTTGGCGCTTGTGCCTGTGTTTGTGTATCTGTTCTGGTCTGCTTAGGAGCTTGTGCTATTTCCACTGTCGCATTTGGCCGTGCCTGCTGTTCCCGTGAATTTTGCGGATTTTGCCCTTCTTTGCCATCCGCCATATCATCACCAACTATGCTAAGCTCACTATTCTGCACACTAGCGCCATTGCCCTGTGTACGAGCCTCACCATTCTGCGGGCGAGCTTCGCTATTATTCTGCACCAGTGCATCTGCTGCTATGCTGCGCCTCATATAATCCATTGTGCGCTGCTCAAATTGATCTGGCAGTATCTTTCTAATTTCCACATAGGGCTGCGGATTGGCTTCTGTTGTGTCTGGCGCACCTTCTATACTTGCTTGCATAGCTACTGGAGCAGCATTAGCATCTGTAGGATTAATAGGCTCAGCGTTAGCCCCTTCTGGAGTAGGCTGACCCTCCGTTGTAGGGGCAGCAGCTATGCTATAGCCAAGTTTAGCAGTTTCTGTCATAGGCTTACCAACCATCGCCGTCATCTTGAGTGGCTCATGGAAGGTATTGGCCACTAGCAACGGCGCTGCTAGCGTGGTTACGCTCTCAATGCCTGGCCCTGCTATAGATTGCTTGATATCGCCTGCTATAAGCTTAATATTATCCCATAGCTTCCCTATATCTTGACTAGATGACACCTCGCCATCAATTGGGGCTGCTTCATCGACTACTGGTGCAGCTGCCACCACTGGCTCAGCCTCTACTACTGGCTCAGCTGGAGCAGGAACAGCTGCCGCGGCTCTATTGGCAGGAATGAGTGAGCTAAGATATAGTGGCTGTTCGGAAGGCGTAACTGACCTCATGCCACCAGCTTGTGGATAATTTGGAGCTACTGCTGGCTCTGCACCTGCAGCAGCCAAGACTATAGGATCAGTAAATTGCAGGCGCACTGGCTCTGTCTGGCGAGCTGAGTTTGCAGGAATCGTCGCAGGTACAAATGGCATATTAGCTTGAGCCTGAGGCTGCGCTTGGGCTGAGTTAGCTTCTGGTAGCACTATAGCCGCATCGCCTCCCAGCTCTGGCTTAGTGACAGCAAGACCCGATATATAATCTGCTGCTGTCTGCGATATGCCCATTGGCTGCTTATTTAAAGGGATAAGCATGCTAGGATCAATAGCCTGCTGGCCATTAGTGATAGCAAGCTCAGTTTTCGCAGGCTGTGCCGCTGCTGGCATAGTTGGCACTTGCTGTGCAGCTCCATTATTGCTTATTGGCTCTGCTGCAGCTAGCTCTATAGGCTCGGAAAAAATTACAGGAGTGGTCAGCAGAAGAGGGCTAATATTTCCAGATGCTGATTCAGCCTCTGTTTCAGGCGATGCATTTGCATCTGGATTGGTATTTGTTGCGTTGGCAGCCATGCGGAGAGGGATATTTTTTCCGCCAGTTGTATTTTGAGCTGTGGAGGATGACTCGCCGCTTTGCCCCATCGCAGTAGCGAGTTGAGCAGCGAAGGCATTAGAATTATTGCCAGCATTGCCGTTAGCGTTCACAGCTTGCTGTGCGCTCGCGTCAGCCCCTGAGTTTGCAGGCTTTGCGTTCAAATTGAATAGGCTTGTGATTTCTGGCATGAAATCCTCCGTGAGTATATATAGAAAGAAACGTGCCAAATCGAAATAATTGCTTTTTTCACTTGATTTTTTTAACATTTTACGACAAAGTAACTTTATGAATACGTCTGTAGCAATTTTGGATGCTGAGCAGAGCGCAGCTATCAAGCCCTATGATATGTTTGAAATTATGAGCAACACGCTCAGCTATGTTGAACCACGCCTGATGAATCATGGTAAGCGTGTAGCTAATTTGACCTTTAAAATGCTAAAAGCGCTAGGCTATAGCAAAGATAGCCAGATACGCAAAATTTGTGTGGCAGCGCTTTTGCATGATATAGGTGCATATAAAACCGAAGAGATCGAAAAGCTTGTGGTGGTAGATAAACACAGCCCTTGGGATCATTCGATATATAGCTATCTATTTTTGAAATATTTCTCCCCACTCAAACAAATGGCAGCTGCTGTATTATTTCACCATGCCCCATATAATATCCTAGCAGAGCTAGAGCCAGATGCAGAGCTTCGCCAGATTGCACAAATCATTTTCATAGCCGATAGAGCGGATATTCTATCCCAATCTGGCGCCGATACGCAAAGATTCAATCAATATTTTGAGCAACGACGGGGCACAGTATTTTGCCCTGAGCTTTTAGATGTTCTTTTCTCTATAGAGCTGTCTTTTGATGATGATTCTGAGTATATCCAGCTGATGCAAGAGCTCTCCTTGAACCATGAGCAGGTGCTTGGCTACCTTAAAATGACCGTTTCTTCTATTGATTACCGCAGCCGACACACTGTGAACCATACTATAGGCACAGAAAAGGCTAGCGAGCTGCTTGCAACACTTGCGGGGCTTGATGCGGCAACTGTGGAGCAGATACAGATTGGCGCGATGGTGCATGACCTTGGCAAGACAGGCGTCCCTATTGACATCCTTGAGAGCAACAAAAGACTAAGCCCAGAAGAGATGGATATCATGAAGACGCATATCAACCTCACTCATACAATTCTTAAAGGGCATATCAGCGAAGAAATTTTGAATATAGCATCACGGCATCATGAGAAGCTGAATGGGCAAGGCTATGTGTTGGGCTTAAATGCCGATGAGCTGAGCTTGCCCGAGCGAATCTTAGCCGTGGCGGATGTGTTCAGCGCTTTGTATGGTGTACGCAGCTATAAAAAATCGCTGCCAGCGGATGAGATCAAAAGCATCTTACTTTCAATGAAGGATGAACACCTTGATGGGCGCATTGTGCAGCTAGCTGTGGATAATTATGATAGCATCACAGCCGAGATCGATCGCGCCTCAGCGCCGCTTTTTGCTGCATACGATAATATGCAAAATGAGTATGTAGAACTGCATAAGCGATATGGAAAGCTATAACTAATGCAAAAATTTGTGATATTCTTAGTATCTATTGTGTTCATTTGTTATGCAGCCGTAGCAGCTCCAATATTCAAATCTGAGCCTATATCAGATGAGATAAAAGCTATAATCACTGGCAAATCTTATAAAGCTAACACTCCATTTGACTATTCTGAGCTAAGATACTTGACCCTCTCTTATATTGATTTTGAAGGCAAAAGCCGTGTTGGCAATATGATAGTGTCTGCCAAAGTCAGCGAGGATGTGCTTGATATTTTCCGTGAGCTTTATGAGGCAAAATATCCCATCGAAAAGATAGAGCTGGTAGACTATTACAATGCAGATGATAATCTTTCGATGGATAATAACAACACTAGCTCTTTCAATTTTCGCTTCACGCCTAATACAACTGTGCTTTCAAAGCATAGCACAGGCATGGCTATCGATATTAAC
>JAITWL010000158.1 GCA_031285285.1 Deferribacteraceae bacterium
CTGATGCTTAAGCAGGAATACAAAGAGCTGTTTCCAAATGTGACAAACGCTGGCCGCAATGCCGCAAACGTAGTGGACGCTTGCGAATTCATTGCTGAGCTAATCGAAACAGGTGAATGGAAGCCAGAATTCACCACCGCTGCTCAGACAGAGCGAGGCATCTACCATGCTCCTTGTCACCTTAGGGCGCAAGGCATAGGCAAAACAGGCTTTCATCTGCTGAAAATGATACCTCAATTTGAGGTGACAGATGCAGATGCAGGCTGCTGCGGCATATCAGGCAGCTATGGCTTCAAAAAAGATAAGTATAACATAGCAATGGCTGTGGGCAATAAGCTATTCACCACAATCGATGAAAGCGATGCCCAGTATGCGCTGACAGAATGCGGCACTTGCCAAGTGCAGATTAAGCATGGCATAGATAAAAGCAAGGGGCACAAAGTGCTGCACCCAATATCAATGCTGCGACAGAGAGTGAAGATATAATGTAGGGGGGCGACTCGGTCGCCCTACACCATTTTCTATTTGATTTCACAACGCCATGTTGCTATGATGCCTCATGGTTTTCAATTACATTATAATATATCTTTTTGTGCTCATAGGCATGCTGGCGTTATTTATCTACCAATTCAGGCGGATCAATGCACTGAGCAAGCGGCTAAAAACGCGTGTGCTGATAAATGGCACTCGGGGCAAGTCATCCACCACCCGCTTGATAACAGCAGGGCTCAAGGCAGATGCAAGCAACATAGTGCTTGGCAAGACCACTGGCACACAGGCCATGTGGATATTGCCAAATGATGATGAAGTGTTTGTCAAGCGCCATAGCTCCCCAAATATCAAAGAGATGGCTGAGGGGCTCAGGCTAGCTAAAAAATTAAATGCCAACACTTATGTGGCCGAATGCATGGCTGTGGGGCCGCAATATCAAGACGCTGTGCAGCGCTATTATATGCATTCAGATATCGTGGCGATAACCAACATCCGCCCAGATCATGAAGATGAGATGGGGGCAGGGCTTCTTGCTATCGCTGCAGCTATAGCGCTCTCCATTCCAGAGAATGCTATCATTGTGACCACTGCCGAGGCGAAAGAGCTATTGATGCAGGTGTGCAAAAATCCTACAGATGCATATCGAATAGCTGATGCTCAGCTTGGCGAATCATATAAAGATCGCTTCAAAGAGCCTGTGATCCCTATAAATTTAGCCATCGCTCTGACAGCTTGCAAGGAGCTTGGCATCAGCCATGAGGCTGCACTGGCCAAGATGATAGCTGCACCTATGGATCCAGGGAATCTTCAATTGAAAAATCTCCACTTAAATGGCAAAGATATAGACTTTGTGGGCGCTTTTGCTGCTAACGATTATGTATCAACACTTATGTTAGCTGAAATGTATAAGCCTGCGGGCTGCGCTGAAAATACTTTTAAAATCATCTGGCTACACGCACGTACTGACCGAAAGCAGCGCACAGTGGAGCTATGCAAGCACCTGCCAGCGATTCAGCCTGATATAGTGCTGATAAGCGAAGATACAGAATTTGCAAAGCGCGAATGGCTAAAGCATGCACCAGAATTAAGCTTGCGGGCTACGCCAAGTATACATTTTATGGACGCCAGCTCATCATCAGGGCTAGAACAGGCTTTAGGGCAGATTATCGCAGACCTGCCAGTCAGTATAGAGCGCATATGGTTATTCGGCGCAGGCAACACAAAACGCATCACCACACAGATTGTGGGAGAGGCTGAAATATGCCAAAAATTATCTTGGGTTTGAGATAAATAATAATTCCAATCCTTTATCCTTCGTCATTGCGGGGCTCTGCGAAGCAATCTAGGATTCAGGATTATGGTGGCCTCTGGCCGACAATTATTAGGAACGCTGGATTGGCAACGCATGAGCCTCGCAATAGACTTGTCATGAAACAAGTCCAGAACAAGTCCCCTTCTTGTAGAAGGGGTGGCAGGCAAAGCCTGACGGGGTAGTGATCCACAGCTTTTAGCCATTGGTAAGAGCTATGCATGTAGGTATTACAACTTACCGCATTAATTATGGCTACTAATTTATGTTGTAATGCTTGCACGCATAATCATAGTGATGGTTTAAGGCTAAGGAACCACTACCCCGCCCTGCGGGCACCCCTTCCGCCGAAGGGGACTTTTGCCTTACTTTGTTTTCGTGACAAGTCTAAAATTTTAGAAACGGAATAATGAGGAGAAATAATGAACGATTTTAAAAATGAGAAGCTTTTTTACGAAGGCAAGTGCACAGAAGCGGATATTGATGCAGCTTTTGAGGCAGGAATCACATATCCGCATGAAATATATTATCTAGCAGGTGAAGCCACACGCAAGAAGATGATAGAGCGCTTGATGGCTACAACTGATAGCCATGAGGCAAATCAGCTGCTCACGATGCTTGCTATGACAGGTTATGCAAATCCAGAGGTGCAAGCAGCTTTTATCAAGCTAGAGCGTAATCCGCGCCCATGGCGCAGCAAGCTGTATGTCGATCCGTCTAGCTATGCTGAATATGGCGGCTGGAGCTTCACACCAGAAGGTGAAGTCTATAAACTGGCCTATGATATATGCTATCCGCTCGAAGCTAGCACAGGGCTTTGGGAAGATACTTGCTTGCAATGTGGCGAGGACACAGCAAGCATCTTTACGCTTGATTGCACAGACCCAAGGCTTGCGCATATGGGTATAGGTGTTGTATCCAATATTATCTGCACTGAATGCACAATATACGAAACTACTTTCACAAAGTATACACTAGATGGCAATGAAGTCGATATCTATGGTAAAGAAACTGATGAAGATCTTTGGACAACAGATCTTGTTATTGGTAAAGCGCCAAAATTTACCTGCAATGATCGCTGGAGCAAGCAAGGCTCTGTAGGCGGCCTGCCTGGCTGGATCAATGATGCTAATTATGAAATTTGCCCAGAATGTGGCAAGAAGATGAAATATTATGCGACTGTGCCTCTGGAAGGTGCTGGCAATTTTTATCTGGAGCTATGCCCAGATTGCCAGATCACAGCTGCATTTTATCAGCAGACGTAGAAGGAAATTGACATGCCAAAAATTATCTTGGGTTTATTTTTCGCAAGTATGCTTGGTTGCGCCAGTATGACAGCAGCAGATTTTGCTACTCGCGGCAATGAGTACATGGCAAAAGGTGAATACACTGCAGCTATCACAAATTACACCCAAGCAATAGAGCTTGATCCTAAAAATGCAGAATTTTATCTCAATCGTGGCGAAGCCTATTCAGGAAAGGAAGATTATTATTCAGCCTTGACTGATTATTATAACGCAGCAAAATTTACCCCTGCCTATGCATATGCGGCTCGTGGCGATGAACATAGGCATAATGGCGAATATGACGAAGCTATTGCTAGCTATACAGAGGCAATCAAGCTTGAGCCTGAAAATATAAGTTATTACGATTATCGCGCTGATTGCTATCTAGCAAAAGGCAATAACGAGGCTGCTGTTGCTGATTATGCGCAAATGCTTCTTATCAACCCTTACAGAGACTTATATACCAAAAAAGATATTGCCCTTGCCGCCTATGCCCAAGCAATAAAGCAACAGCCAGAATCTGTCACACTCTATCTTACGCGAAGCATGGTCTATCATGATGCGCGAGAGTATGAGCTGGAGCTTGCCGATTTTAACCAAGCTCTGGAGCTTAGCACTGATAATGCGGCCGAGTGTTATGCTTATCAAGGTAGTGCCTATGGCAGCAGAGGTAAATATGAGCAAGCAGTTGTGTATTACACAGAGGCTCTCAGGCTTGACCCTACCAATGCTGATTATTATTTCAGCAGAGGCTTGTATCATGGTGGTGCCAATGATGAATATGATTTAGTGATTGCCGACCTTAGCCAAGCTATCAAGCTAGCTCCTGAGAATGATTATTATGATTATCGAGGCTATATCTATAAGATGCATGGCGACTATGATTTAGCCCTTGCTGATTATAATCAAGCTATAAAAATGGAGCCTGAAAAAGCGAGCCACTATACTGAGCGTGGAGCTATACATTTCGCAAAAGGTGACTATGATGCGGCTCTTGCCGATTATACCCAAGCCATTATCTTTAAGCCCAGCAGCCTTATAGCAAATAGATTTTCCACAGCAGAAGAGCTAGAGCTTGCGCTTGCTGCGTACACTCAAGCTATAAAGCAAGACCCAGAAAATGTGGAACTCTATTATGAACGCAGTGTTGCCTATCAACATGCAAAAGACTATGACAAGGCTATTGCAGATTTTGACCACGTGCTAAAGCTCGACCCAGAAAATGCCCATAATCATTATTCTGAGCTAGGCTTTTTGTATGCTATAACAGGCGAATATAGCAAGGCGATCACTGCATACACTCAAGCAATAAAATTAGCGCCTGAAGAGCATGCGTCAGCTTACAGCTTGCGTGGATCTGCCTATTATGATAATGGCGACTATGATTTAGCCATTGCTGATTATTCCCAAGCTATCGCGCTTGAGCCTAGGGAGGCAAACTATTATAATGATCGCGGCAATGCCTATCTTGCAAAAGGCGATTATGATTTAGCCATCGCCGACCAAAACCAAGCGATAACACTAGAACCTGATGACCTTTACACTGATTTTTATTATTATAGCAGGGGTAATGCTTACTTTGTAAAAGGCGAGTATGACAAAGCAATCATAGATTATGAAAAAACTTTGCAGATAGAGCCTGAACATAAAGCTGCCACAGAGATGCTGCAGCAAGCGAAAGAAAAGCAAGGATGGAGGGAAAATGCCTGAAATTATCTTGGGTATAGTGATAGCCTTATTTGTGTATGAAGCCACAGGTTTTTCCCCAGGAGGCATCATTACAGCTGGCTATATTGCGCTATTTATCAGCCATTGGCAATTTAATCTTGCCACGCTCGCTATGGCACTATTGACTGTGCTAATGGTGAAATTCTTATCTAAACATATGGTGCTATATGGAAAGCGGCTCTTCGCGGTCTACCTTTTCACAGGGCTAGTGCTCAGCCAGCTGATCCCGCAAGTGCTGAATTCTGCCACAACAGATTTTGATATATCCACAATAGGCTATGTTTTGCCTGGGCTGATAGCGAAAGATATGGGCGGGCAAGGGATAGTGCCGACGATAGGGGCGCTAGTGCTGACAGTGGGACTGGTGAAGATAGCTGTATTTGCTATAGTTTGAGGAGTATTTTAAAAATGTTAAAAAAATTATTATGCATAATAGGCTTATTGCTAGTTGGCTGTGCAAGCTTAATCGTGCAGCCTGCAAGCTCAATTATCTCTGAAAAGCGCGAAGCCGTTGAGCTTGCCGCAGAGGCCAGAGCCATGATCGGCGAGCGGCTTTTGGGCGAGGAATATACTTTCAGCACCACTTCTCTTGGCAGCGAAGCCGCAAAAAGGCTTTCCCATGCGCCAGATTTCCCTGCGCTTATTGTGCAGTGGCTCAAAGAGGGCGGCATAGAAGCTGGCGATAGTGTTGCCATCAATGCATCTGGCTCTTTTCCTGCGCTGAATATTGCAGCTCTATCGGCTGTGAAGGCCGTCGGGGCGAAGCCTTTGCTCATAAGCTCGCTGGGCTCATCCAGCTGGGGCGCCAATAGGCCAGATTTCACATGGCTTCATATGGAGCAAATCTTGATCAAGCGTTGGCCAGAGTATAAGAGCCTTGCGGTGAGCCTTGGTGGCGGCAGAGATATGGCCACAGGGCTATTTGAAGAAGGGGAGCAGGCGCTCTATGCTGCTCTAAAGCTCACTGACGCCCCTGTGCTCACGCCAATTGTGCCAGAAGATATCTATGCTAATCGGATGCTGGTGTGGCGCAAGGCTAATGGCGGCGTGCTGCCCAAGATGCTTATCAATGTGGGCGGCAACCCCGCTTATTGGGGCTCAAAAAATAGAAATGATGGAGAGCTGCGCGATGAAGGCTTTATCACGCCAGATATGCTCGTGGCAGGCCGCAATGGTGTAGGCGATAGATTCTTGGCAGAAGGCCGCCCGATCATACATCTGTTGAATATCACGCCGATAGCAGCACAATATAAAATAACTATACCACCAGATGTAAGCTCGCCAATATGGCAGCCGCAGAATACAGCGCCAGCTGATATGCACATAAAGCGCTAAGTGTCATTGCGAGCGTAGCGTGGCAATCTAGGATTAGTCCAATGGGGAAACATAATCCTGAGGTCTGGATTGCCACGGCGAGAACGCCTCGCAATGACGCTTTTGTAAAGTTTTAGATTTTGCAAAACAGTATGGACAAGGAAGGATAAAATGAGCCATAAAACAAAAATGATAATACTATTGTGGATACTGGCGCTAGGGGTGCTAGGCCTGTATTTCATAATGGAAAATCTTATCCCCAAAGCCTCTGCTGAATATATCAATGAGAAGCGAAAAGCCGTGGAGCTAGCCACAGAGGCAAGGGCGATGATTGGCGAGCGACTCTTAGGCGAGGAATACACAGCCAGCAGCACCACCCTTGGTGATCGTGATGCAAAGCTCCTTTCGCAAGCGCCAGATTTTCCAGCGCTCATTGTGCAGTGGCTCAAGGAGGGTGGCATGGAAGCAGGTGATAGTGTCGCCATCAATGCCTCTGGCTCTTTCCCTGCTCTAAATATTGCAGCTCTATCAGCTATAAATGCCATTGGGGCGAAGCCTTTGATGATAAGCTCCTTGGGCGCATCCAGCTGGGGCGCTAATAGGCCAGATTTCACATGGCTTCATATGGAGCAGATATTGATAAGCCGCTGGCCAGAATATGCAAGCATAGCAGTGAGCCTTGGTGGCGATGGCGATATGGCCGAGGGGCTATTCGAAGAAGGGCAGCAGGCGCTCTATGATGCGCTCAAGCTCACTAACGTCCCTGTGCTGATGCCCACAACGGCAGAAGATGTGTTCTCTGGCAGAATGCAGGCGTGGCGTGCTGGCAATGATAACGGCGAATTGCCCAAGATGCTTATAAATGTAGGCGGCAATGTCGCCTATTGGGGTTCGCGTGATAGGGATACATTGCGCGATGAGGGTCTTATCACACCAAGCATGCTGGTGATCGATAGAAATGGAGTGGGTGACAGATTCTTGGCAGAAGGTCGCCCAATCATACATATGCTAAATATAAAGCAGATGGCAGCACGATATAAGATAACCATGCCGCCTGATGCAAACTCCCCAATATGGGCGAAGCCTGATATATCAACGGTAGCACGCATCGGTATAATATTGGCGCTATTGCTAGGGATGGCAGGGATTGTGAGGCTATTTAGGAGCTGAGAGCCTTGCGCTTCATATCGTTTGATTATATAAAGCTATGGAAATGCTGTTCTTGCTGCATTTAACGCTATTTCGTCATTAGACTTGTCACGAAACAAGGCCTCGAATGCCAAGACCCATTCGCTTCGCTCAGGTGACAGCACACGTCATTGCGGCCTTGAGCCGCAATCCAGAATAAATCCAGTGTG
>JAITWL010000175.1 GCA_031285285.1 Deferribacteraceae bacterium
CTTTTCCAATGTCTGTGCCGCCGCCAAGCTGCACGCTCATTAATGTTTCCACGGGGTCATCTACATATTCGCTTAGATCCACTACATTTGTGTCGAATATGACTAATTTCACAGATAATACAGGCATTTTAGCGAATATACCTGCCATAATAGCAGAGTGGATAACGTTTTCCAGCATACTGCCGCTCTCATCCACACATACGACTATGTTCCACGGATTATGCCTCTGCATATTGCTGTGAAACCATATATTTTGCAACACAATCTGGTTACGCTCTTTATCAAAATGCTTGAGATTGCGAGCAATAGTCTTCTTAAAATCGAAATTTTTAGCACATTTAAAGCTTGTGCTGCGGTTACGATCTCGCCGACCCATGATACTGCGGCGCATACGGCTCTCCAGCTTCTTGCGCAGCTCATCCACAACGCGTTCGATGATCCCACGGGCGGTAGCCAGCACCTCTTTTGACATCATGCCTTTAAATGATAGAATTTGCTTGAGCAAGTTGATGTTTGGCTCAAGCTTCTCCAGCACACGCTTGTCAGTCAAGAGTGCTGTCATTTGATATTTCTCAAGGGCATGATTTTCAAGCTTTTCGATAGTTTCTTTTGGAAAAAGCTTATGCACCTTGTTGATCCAGCTGACAACAGTCAGCTGAGAGTCATCTAAGCTACCTTCTTGGCGCACATCACGTCCATTATACTCTTGCTGGTAAAGAAAATTCAGCAGTTCATCCATATCTTTGTAGCCAAATGAAGCCTTTTCGGATTCAAACTGCCCTTCCAGCCCTTGATCTGCATATTGTCCGAGCACAAGCCGCCAGCGGTTCAGTAAAATCAGCTTATTCTTGCTCATAATAGCCCCCTAGCTGATAGTTTATCAGCAATGAAGCTGTCTAGGGCTATGCCTTGTTGCAAAAGTGGCTCTGGCACAACGTCATAGGTAATGGTCGCCACATCACCTAGGCTCTGGGAGACCATTTCCGCAATGCGATTAATGCTTGATGGCGTAAAAGTACTGAATGCCAAGCGCAAATCGGGTAGCATTCCCATAAATGCCTCTTGGTCAAGGCTTTGCAACATATTGCTAAGCCCAGATACAAAGTCATCATGGTGAAAAATGATGTCCCACGCTGTGTAGAATAGCCCACCAAGGAATAGCCCAGCCTTAATCACCATATCGCCTGTGCCTGCAAGGTATGCGTTGGTATGTTGCAGCACAGCCTCCACTGTCAACAGTTCACGGCTGTATAGCAATCCACAGGCAGTGCCATAAAGGTATGGTGACACATTATCTTTGCTAACCAGCTCCAACAAAGCCTCATCAAAGATAGATCCATCTATAATATCTAGCATTGCTACCTGATAGAGCGACTTGGTCAGCTTAGCCAGCTGTTTATCATCATTTTCATCCTTAGCAGTGATATAAGGTAGCATACTAGCAGCTTTAGCGTATATCAGGGTCAGAATATCAAGACTATCCAGCTTTGAGTTAAGCATCCATGCGATTTGCTCAATAAACATCAGCTTAGACGCTGCCTGCACCAGCGAATCAAACGCTCCATCCTCGGTTATCGCTGTTCGCACCTGCTCCAATAGCGGCGCAACAAAGCTTGGCAAGTCCATCACGATCACATCAACCAGCAGAGTTGCATATGCAGCACAGCTTTGCGAGCCTGCATCTTGTTGTTTATTGATTAAATTTGATGTTGCCTCCTGCACAGAGCCGCCAAGGTAGGACACATCGATGATTCGGGCATTGACCTTAGCATTGTGTGCATACAGCCAGCGTTCACGCACACGTGAGGTATCTTGCGCCCTGTAATCTGGTCCTGTCACCATCTCGGCAAAACCTACACCCAGAAACTCAAGCCTGCGCAGGAATATGCTCATCTGTCTATGGCGGGTGTTGGAAAGTATGTCCAGCGCAAGCTCCTGCTTGACAGTGCCTGTTTTTAGCCCATAATGCTTGACTGTCGCCCAAAAATCCTTTAGCAATGGTACAATGTCAGCCTTATCGGTGACGCTGCCCGTCTGTGTGCCCCGCAACACGGTTTTGCAGGTGCGCATAAGCTCCGAAGACACGACATTCAGCTCGCTCTTGATATAGGCACTGGTGATGCCGTCCAGCAGCTCGTACACGCCTGCCTGCCGCTTGCCACGCAAGTCAGCCAGCCCACGCCCCTGCACAAACGCCGCAGTCTCCTCTGAGATAGATATATTAATGCCTTTCGCCCGCAGTGCCTGCCCAGTGAGTATCAGATAGTGCATCACAGCCTCATCGAAGGCGGTATCCAGCGTAGAATCAGTAATATTGCTATGCACACGCTGATAAAACGCAGGATATGGCATACCGCTGGCATAGCCCATCAGCGAATCGCTCTCCTCGTAGGAATATGGGATCAAGTACGACTCAGAAACTGGCATGGATGCTGGCTTTGCAGGTTTATCTTTAGAGTATATAAGCTTTAGCAGTGCGCCAGTATGAAATCCACCAGTTATCACCAGCACTTTTTTGTGATTTTGCATAGCTTTGCGGATCTCTACCGCCATATAAGCTTCTCGCTCTAGGCAACCCTCGTCCTTGAGTACATCCTCAGGGTAGTCTAGCCTTGAAAAATAGCAGAATGCCAGCATGTTGCGTACGAATTCCTCAGTGGACATGCCTATTCCGTTCAGCTCAAACATGCTTTCCCATAGCTCGGCGTAGTTTCGGCAGTTCTGTTTTTTGCAAAGTGCTTCTATGTAGCGGCTACGAGCCATGAAGTAGTCATTATTATAGCTGGCATTGAGTTTTTCATCATCATCCAGCCCTTTATCTGCCAAAATACTGTATGGTAGGTCGATAAAGGCTGTGTGAATCCCATTGGCAAAGCCATGGCGCAGTGCTGCAAGCTCTGGCGAGTAGTCTAGCATGGGAAAATAGCAGGATGTGCGCTCTTGTTCTTCATTAGTGTAAGCGTAGTATATGCAGATGGGCGCACGGTTTGCCTCATCGGCAATGTGCGCCAGCAGGTGGTTTGTGTCGGCTGGACCTTCGATAAGTATTGCATCTGGCTGATATTCAGCCA
>JAITWL010000233.1 GCA_031285285.1 Deferribacteraceae bacterium
GAGCGCATCAGCGTGGTGGAAACCTCGCCAGACAACATCAAGCTGACCCTGCAAACGGATATGGATGTTGTGAATGTGCTGATAGGGAAGATCTTGTAGCCAACAAATCTTCACGATCCAATATATATGTCTTGACAAGCCTTTATTCTTTCCCTATTTTTTAACATTCACTATCTACATATTAAATGGGGAACATAATTTATATGGCTAAAAATCTTATCATTGTCGAGTCACCAGCAAAGGCAAGGACTATTGAGCACTATCTTGGCAGTGGTTACGAAGTTTTGGCAAGCGTTGGACACATAATCGACCTGCCCAAGAAGACGCTGGGCGTTGATATTCACAACAATTTTGCACCAACCTACGAGACCATGCCAGACAAAGAGAAGGTCGTTGCCCAGCTGAAACGGGCTGCCAAGGCTGCTGATCACATCTACCTCGCTGCCGACCCTGACCGAGAGGGGGAGGCTATCGCATGGCACGTGCAAGAGGCTATCAAGGAAGTGACCAAAACCAAGCCTGTCGAGCGGGTTCAGTTTAACGAGATCACCAAGCAGGGCATCAAAGACGGCATAGCACATCCCGGCGCAGTCAACATGAACCGTGTCAATGCGCAGCAGTCTCGCCGCATACTTGACCGCCTAGTGGGCTATCAGGTGAGCCCGCTCCTCTGGAAGCCCCTCAAATACGGCTTATCCGCTGGTCGTGTGCAGTCTGTCGCACTGCGGCTAATCTGCGAGCGTGAGAACGACATCGAAAAGTTTGTGCCCGAAGAGTCTTGGACGCTTGATGCAGACTTTAACGTATCTGACAAAGGCAAGGCGAAGGGTCAATTGCGTGCAGCCCTTGATAAGCATAAGGGTGTGAAGCTTGAACTCAAAAAAGAGGCGGAAGCAGACGCAATTATCAAGGCTCTGCAAGATAAGCCCTTTGCCATCACCAGTGTAGAGAAAAAAACCGTCAAAAACTCAGCACCAGTACCTTTCATCACAGCCCGCTTGCAGCAGGAAGCCATACGCAAGCTGGGGATGACGGCGAAGCGTGCCATGGCAGTGGCTCAGCAGCTCTACGAGGGTGTAGACCTTGGCGCAGAGGGCAGGCAGGGCCTGATCACCTATATGCGTACCGACTCCACCCGCATTTCGCCTGAGGCAGAGAAGGCGGCAGCGGGCTACATCACCGCCACATACGGCAGCGAATATCTTGGTGCAAAAAAAGCGGCGAAAAATACAGGCAAAGCGAATGTGCAAGATGCGCACGAGGCTGTGCGCCCGACTGATGCCACACGCACACCGCAAAGCATACAGACAAAGCTGAGCCCTGAGCAATACAAAATGTATAAGCTAATCTGGGAGCGGTTTATAGCAAGCCAGATGGCTGATGCTCAGTACGAGCAGACGACTATACTTATCAACAATGGCGATTACGAGTTCCGTGCGACTGGGCGGGTGCTAACCTTCGCAGGCTACACATCTGTCTACACTGAGGCGGCGGATGAGGACGCAAAGGCAGAAGACAACCCCGCTCTGCTAGGTGTGAGCAAGGCAAACGAGCTTGCACTAAAGGATTATGAAAAGAAGCAACACTTCACCGCAGCCCCACCACGCTTTACAGAGGCTAGCATAGTGCGAGTGCTTGAGAAAGAGGGCATAGGTCGCCCATCGACATATGCAAGTATAATATCGGTGGTGGTCGAGCGCACCTACGTGGAGATCAAAGACAAGCGTATGCACCCCACCGAGCTTGGGCGCACCGTGAACAAGCTCTTGATACAGAACTTTCCGAAGATCTTCGATGTCAAATTCACTGCGGATATGGAGGAAGGACTTGATAAGGTCGAATCTGGCGACACCAAGTGGCTAGACTTGATGAACGATTTTTACTCCAGCTTCTCCAAAGAGCTCGACAAGGCTGGCAAAAAGCTGAATGTAGACCTGCAAGTGGAGGGGCAAGTCTGCCCAAAATGTGGCAAGCCGCTAACATTTAAATATGGCAAGATGGGTCAATTTATCGCATGTACGGGCTATCCCGAGTGCGACTTCACCTCAGACTTTGCCCGTGATGAGGCTGGCAAGATTCAGCTGGTGGAGCGCAAAGGACCTGAGCCAACAGGCATAGTCTGCGACAAATGCGGCTGTGAGATGGTGATCAAAAAGAGCCGCTATGGCGATATGCTTGCGTGCAGCGGCTATCCAGAATGTAAAAACATCAAAAACTATATCAAGCTTGCCGATGGCAGCGTGAAAGTCTTCGATGCTGGCGAAAAGCTTGGGCAAAAGTGCCCAGACTGTGATGGTGATGTGGTGCTGAAATCTGGTAAGAATGGCTTATTTGCAGCATGCTCAAATTATCCAAAGTGCAAATATACCGCCAATGTGGAAGCTGATGCGGAAGGCAAGCTGAAAGTGGTGAAGCAAGCGGCTGCGCAAACGATGGGCGTCTGTGATAAATGCGGCAAACCGATGGTAGTGAAAAAGAGCTGGCGCGGCCCATTTGTAGCCTGCAGCGGCTATCCAGATTGCAAAAATGCTATGAGCATGGCAAAAGCACTAAAAGCGATGGAGGGTGGCGGAGCTGAGCCATCAGATGCACCATCGACAGCACCTAAGAAAGTTGCAGCTAAGGCCACAACTGTGAAAAAAACAGCTGCGAAAACGGCCACAGCAAAGAAAGCACCAGCCGCCACCAAGAAGACAGCAGCTGCTAAGACAACGACAACTAAGACAATTAAGGCTTCTGCAACGAAAAAGGCGACAACAAAAAAATCGCCACCTAAGAAGAAATGAAAAATAGTAGCAGAAAAGGATTTTTGAAATAAGCAATTGACTTATTGTATGAGTAGGTTATCATAAGATTTCTAGTGGAGGGAATGAGATGCAGGCAACTTACCGTTTGAGGATAGATGAATTAGATAAATTGGTTGTGTTATTGCAAAATTCATATCCTAATCAAGAAGTAGAAATCACGGTACAAGAAATAATGGATGAAACAGAGTATCTTTTGAGTTCTCAATCAAATAGGGAACATTTAGAGCGATCCAAAGCAGCTATAGAATCAAATAATGGACTTATAGAAGTTAGTTTGGAGATTTAGCTATGCACATAATCTTCAGTCCAGAAGCATTTGAGGATTTTAACATGTGGGCACAGAATGATAAGAAGGTACATGCAAAGATAACTTGCTTTGTTAGAGACATTCTGCGCTCCCCCTTTCAAGGATTAGGAAAGCCAGAACCTTTAAAATACCAATATTCTGGCTATTGGTCGCGGCGCATCGTCTTGTGTACAAGATAGAAAATGAAAATCTCTATATTATGTCATGCAAGTTTCATTACTGAGCAAGTTAAAAGACTATTTAAAAATGGAGAATCCTCAATTTGCAGTGTTATTAACTGGTGAATGGGGATGTGGCAAAATACACTACATAAAGAACATTATCGAAAATCAAGTCTATATACCATTATAAGGAATATGTAGATTTTTTATATACAAAAGAACTTAGTTATACAAATGCTTCCAACATTGTTTAGAGGAGTTAGAAAAGATTTGTAACACAAAAATTGCAAGTATTGACTATATCTATTCTTCATGATAAAAAGATAATAATAGTCTGCAAATGAATTTGCAAAAGCTCGCACGATAAATTATTGGGGAGATAAATGAGCCTTTTAGAAATAAAGAAACTACACTATAGTATAGATGATAATGGTAGCAAAATGAATATCATCGACGATATTAGCCTATCGGTGGGGCTTGGGAAGCTTGTGGTGCTGACTGGCCCTAATGGCGGCGGCAAGACCAGCCTTGCTAAGCTTATTATGGGCATTGCACAGCCTACAGCAGGCAGCATACTTTTGGATGGGCAGGATATATCAGCGCTTGATGTGTATTCGAGGGCGCGACTTGGCATTAGCTATGCCTTTCAGCAGCCTACACGCATCAAAGGCATCACTGTTAATGAGCTTCTATCAATGGCTGTGGGCAAAGAGGTTGCCCCTGAAGAATGCTGCCGTTATCTGACATCTGTTGGCCTCTGCTCTGGCGATTATCTAAATAGGGCGCTCGACTCAAGCCTATCTGGCGGCGAGATGAAGCGGATCGAGATAGCTAGCATACTGGCACGGCACTCTAAAATAAATATCTTTGATGAGCCAGAGGCTGGAATTGACCTATGGAGCTTTGCTCAGCTGACAGAGACATTTAAAAGAATGCATGAAAAGCGCGATAGCGCGATCATCATAATATCGCATCAGGAGCGGATACTTGAGCTGGCGGATGAGATTATTGTCATCTCTGATGGCAAAATTCAGCAACAGGGCAGCAAGGATGAGATTTTTCCAAAAATTATGGGCGAAGTGCAATTTTCTTGCAACTATATCCGCGATATGAACGCCGAAGCAAGGATTTGAGAAATGAATGATGTTAAAAACTTTTCAGACCCACTACTTAAAGAAATCGCAGACATCACAGATGCCGAAGATTTGACGGGCGCATATAGCCTACGCAAAGATGGCATGAGTGTGGAGCTTTTCTCCACTGAGAATATCAAGATCAGCCCCAAGGGCGATAAACCAGGCATTGATATACGCATAAAGTCAGGATCACGTGATATGGTGCATATGCCTGTGATCCTGACCAAGCCAGGCCTTGATGACACTGTGTATAACGATTTCTTCATTGGCGAAGGCGCAGATGTCGTGATTATCGCTGGTTGCGGTATCCATAACGATGGTCATGCACAATCGCGCCATGTTGGCATCCATACATTCTACCTAGAGAAGGGCGCCAAGGTGAAATACATCGAAAAGCACTATGGTGAAGGTGAGGGCACAGGCGAGAAAATTCTGAACCCCGAAACCGTTATTAATATGGGCGAAGGCTCACATGCTGAATTTGATATGATACAGCTCAAAGGCGTCGATTCCACAGTGCGTACTACCACAGCCACTCTTGAGGCAGGCGCATTCCTGTTGGTGACAGAGCGTGTGCTCACTCATGACCAACAGACGGCCGATTCCAATATCACAGTGGTGCTAAAAGGCTGCGATTCTAGCGTGCAGGTGGTATCACGCTCAGTAGCACAGAATAGCTCTACACAGAGCTTCTTTGCCCGTGTGGAAGGCCACACTAGTTGCAAAGGCCATGTGCAATGCGATGCTATCATCATGGATAACGCCAAGGTGCGCGCTGTACCTGAGATATCAGCCTTCCATCAAGATGCACAGCTTGTGCACGAGGCTGCGATAGGCAAGATAGCTGGCGATCAGATATTGAA
>JAITWL010000241.1 GCA_031285285.1 Deferribacteraceae bacterium
TCTTCCTCCATAATGCTATTTTTCTATGAACTGCCATATCTATCATATAGTTAATGCAATGTAAAATAAAATGTTGTTATTCTTGTCATGAAACGAAAAAGTTGCGTCATTGCGGGCTCTACCCGCAATCTAGGATTAATCCAATGGGGAATACGCCTCCACTGGATTTATTCTGGATTGCGGCTCAAGGCCGCAATGACGTGTGCTGCCACCCCCTGCGAAGCGAATGGGTCTTGGCATTTCATGACAAGTCTAATTACAGGAAATTTTTAGCAAAATGAATAAGCACAAAATTTTGCTTGACAGCCGCTCAAGTATGAAATAATATTTATATGTTAGCAAAATTGTTGAACAATTATGTTCATATGGATTGATGATAATCTTTAGAACTATTCATATTTAAGGAGGGAAGTTATGAGTCTTCTTACAGGTGCTTATGATCTGCATGTGCACAGCGCTCCCGATGTACTGCCACGCAAGATGGATGATATTGAGATGGCACAGAGGGTGATTAATAGTGGGATGGCTGGCTATGCTATCAAGAGTCATTATTTTTGCACATCTGAGCGGGCGGAGCTTATCCGCAAGCTATACCCTAAGTGTAATGCCATTGGCACAATCACGCTCAATTCGTCTGTAGGCGGAATCAATCCAGCTGCAGTGGAGATGGCTGCGCGTAGCGGTGCAAAGCTGGTGTGGTTTCCCACTTGCGATGCTGCACATGAGCGGGAGCATGTCTTCAAAGGCGATCCAAATAAGAAACTGCCATATTGGGCGCAAATCATCATTGAGATGAATGAGCAGGGCATCAATAACCCTGTCATCAGTATTATGGAGAATGGCAAGCTCACAAAGGCTACGCACGAGGTGCTTGATATCATCGCGGCTCATAATATGGTGCTTGCTACGTCGCATATATCGCATGAAGAGGCTTTTGCCTTAGTAGATGCAGCTGTTGAGCATAAAATTGATCGCATAATCATCACCCATGCGGATTTTCCAACCACTTTTTATACAGAGGAAGAACAAGCTCGCTTTATCAAAAAAGGTGCTTATATTGAGCATTGCTATACCACATGGGCCACAGGGAAGATAGATTTTGACACAACAGCGCGGCAGATAAGAGCAGCTGGAGCAGATCATGTGATCCTTGCGACTGATTTAGGCCAGAAGACAGCGCTCTATCCAGATGAAGGGCTAGAAGCCTTTGGCCTGCGCCTGATCAAGGAAGCAGGCTTTAGCGAAAGCGAAGTGCAAAAGATGCTCTGCGCCAATCCAGCGCAATTGATAGGATAGGTTCCTTGAAACCCCTAGAAGGGGTTTACTGAATTGTGGAGCGGCGTACCACAGGCGGCACATAGCCCGCAGGCTTAATTGTGTCGCCGCGGATAAAGCCGCGATCCTCGAAGCTCGAAGAGCTGAGAATAAATTGATAGGATAGGGAGGTAAGGTATGATTCAGGGAAAAAAAGTACTCGTTGTCAGCGCTCATGCGGCCGATTATGTATGGCGCTCAGGCGGCACTATCGCTAAGTATATCAAAAATGGTGCCACTGTGAAAGTGGTGGTGCTGAGCTATGGTGTACGTGGCGAAAGCAATGATTTGTGGAACCAAGAGGGAGCAACAGCCGAAAGCGTGAAATCTATCCGTTCAGGCGAGACAACAGCCGCAGCGAAGATTCTTGGTGTTTCTGATATAGAATTTTGGGATCTGGACGATTACCCTATGACGCTCACAAAGGAGCTAGAGGATCGTATGGTACGCACTATGAGGGCTGTGCAGCCAGATATTATCATCACCCATGATAAAATTGATGTGCTCAATCCTGACCATAATCAGGTGAGCGATTTTGTCTTCCGTTGCAGCATCATGAGCAATTCAAATGGTGTACGTATAGAAGGCACAAAGACAACCAAGCAGATGCGCCTATTTGGCTTTGAGCCGCATCAGACAGAGCTTTCTAGCTATGTGCCAGGCTCATTCATTGATATCACTGAGGCTTACGAGCAGAAAGTGGCTGCAATGCAGTGTTTCAAGGCTCAAGGACATCTGATTGAATACTATACTCAGCGGGCATTTTTGCGTGGAAACCACGCGCGACGCATATCTGGCAACAAGAGCTATAAATATGCTGAAAGTTTTGCAAATTTTTTCCCAGTTGTAGGCGAAGAATTGTATTAATAAAGGGGGTTTACGGCAATGAAGAAAAACATTTTGGTCATCCTGACCGCACTAATGTTTGCAGTTTTAGGCTGCGAGAAGAAGACAGAAACAGCTGCCGATGGCGCAGCGCCAGCAGAGCAGCGCAAAACGTCTGTGACTATTGGTACAGCAGGCACAGCAGGCACTTATTATGTGGTTGCAGCAGCTATGGCTCAGGCCATCAATAACAACTCTGAGTTTCTCAATGTCACAGTGCAATCAACAAAAGGCTCAGTGGAGAATCTTAACCTGACTAGCGCTGGCGAGATTGAGCTTGGATTTTCCAATGCTGATGGCGTGTATTGGGCTACCACTGGCACAGGCACCTATGAAGGCAAGCCTCAGAACGTTTCCAACGTGATGAGCCTGTATCTTTCATGCGGTCAAATGGCAACACTTAAAAAGAGCGGGATCACTTCTTATGGCGATCTAAAAGGCAAGCGTGTCTGCCTTGGGCCTCCAGCTACTACTATCGTGGAAATGTCTAAAGCTATCCTACGCGCCTATGGCATAGATCCAGAGAAGGATATTAAGCCTTACTATTTAGCTTTTGACGAAGGGCTGGCTGAGCTGATGGATGGCACAATCGACGCCACTTTCTTTGTGGCCGCAGCGCCTACAGCCGCTATGGTGAATGCTTGCTCCACTGGCGATATTCATCTAGTAGATGTACCAGAAGATATACTGGCAAAAGTGTCTGCTGAAAATCCATATTTCACACCATATGTCATCCCTAATGGTACATCTGGCGGTCTGGAAGGCGATGTGCATACGCTTAAAATTATGACAGAAATATTTGCAAATAACGATGTTCCTGAAGATGTTATCTATGATTTTGTGAAGCAAGCTTTAGAAAACACTGATGAATATGTTGCTTCGCACGTAGCTGCACAGGAAATAATCCCAACAACTGCGGCATCATCAATCTCAAAATACCATCCAGGGGCAGAAAAGTATTATCGTGAGAAGGGTTTGATACAATAAATCATTCCTCATAGATAGACCACCCAAACTTGGCAGGCTGGCTAATGCTGGCCTGCCGCTAACTAAGCTTGCGGGCTTCGCAATTTTACAGCTTGTGTTTTGCGTAAAAGGAGTGAATTATGTCTGATTCTCAAGCCAGCACACAAACAACATGGACTAAAATCACAGATATCTTGATATTAGTGATTGCCGCTGGTATGGCGTTCTTCCATCTATATGCAGCTTCCCTAGGCACATTCGTGCCTTATCTCCAGACGGCAGTGCATTGGGGCTTTGTGGGCGCATATATAATTATCGTTAAGCCGCTGAAATTTCCAGGTGGCAGAATAATTGATGTTCTTTTTATTTTGGCCAATATTTTCTTTTCATACTATCAGCTAGTATTGCAGGATAAGGCTATACAAATGGCTGGTATATATAGCAATTATGAAGTAGTTATCGCTGTGTGTGCTGTGGTGCTTGCTATGCTTATCGCTTGGCGTGTGCTGGGCACTATCTTGCCAGTGATTTGTATAATATTTATTCTCTATGGCCTCTTTGGCAATGAGCTTTCAGGGCTTTTTCACACTTCCCGCTTCTCTGTAAACCGCCTTTTCACTGATATCTATGCGAATGTATCAAGTGGTATGTATGGGCAGACGTTATATGTTTCGGCGCAGTTTATCTTTCTCTTTGTGCTCTTTGGCTGCATCTTAGATATCACAGGCGCTGGCACATTCTTTGTAGACTTGGCATTTGCGATAGCTGGTAGAGCTAGAGGCGGCCCAGCACAGGCGGCGGTATTCTCAAGCATGCTGATGGGCACTATCAATGGCTCAGG
>JAITWL010000214.1 GCA_031285285.1 Deferribacteraceae bacterium
TTAATTCCTTACGTTCTTTGGTAGTATTCATTTGTCCCTTACTCCTTTTGTGTATTGGTCTCGTTAAACCTAATATAACATAGACGGAGGATAGGGACATCATTTATTACAATTTATACTGGAGTAGGACATTTTAACTTTGGCTTGACATGACGAATATGATGATCATATACTTTATGGCTACACACAAATTAACGGCTCGCAAAGCTGCGAGCCGTTTTTACATAGTTGAAAGGTCATATCATCAACCCTTGCTTATTACTGCTGCAAAGTCTTGATATTCTAAAATTTTTTATATGGCCACAATATTCTGCAATTTTTTTGAAAGCATGATTGCTTCGCTGGGTATTTGCCCTTCATCCGCTATCACGGCGACTGTTTGAGCAAGCTCTATGCTGCCAACCTCTATATCTGCGACTTTTATTTTTAATGCCGCAGCTTTATTGGCTTGTGCTATGCCAGCTTGGGCCACATTTTGTTTGCCACTTGTGTTCATGCCTACCTCCTTGCTCCCATGAGCAAAGGCTCTTTAGGTTTTAGGCGATTCCTTCAGTCATAAAAAGTGGGGGGAAGCGGGCGAACCCGCCTCCCTACTGATTCTTATGCTTAGCCTATCAGCTGCAGAGCCGATTGTGGCAGTGCGTTGGCCTGTGCGAGCATAGCGATAGCTGTGTTCACAAGCACTTGGTTTCTTGCAAATGTTGCAGATTCATCGGCCACGTCAAGGTCGCGTATCCGTGATTCAGCAGCAATCAGGTTCATCTTAGACACCGACAGGTTCTGCATGGTGTAGTTCAAACGGTTCACCTGCGCACCTATTGTTGCCCTTGCGCCCGATACTTTTGCAAGCGCTTGGTCAAATTTAGTGATAGCTTTCTGCGATGCGTCAAATGTCGTTACATATGCATCATCAATTTCCAGCGCTGTAGTATCCATCTGCCCGATAGAGATATCGAGTGTCTGGCCTTCGTTTGCGCCAATCTGCACAGCTGTGCGGTTATCCACAACGTGGAGATCCATTTCCAGCGGCTCAGCAGGCGAAGCAAAGCTAATTTTGCCTGTGGTGCGGTTGTAGTAAGTGTTCAATTGTGGGTTATTGATTTTAACATCAACGCCCTTGATGACGCCGCGTAGCATATTATCGCCAATACGGTCTTTGCCTACTAGTGTGCCTGTGTGTGCATCAGTTACGGTAATATCCATCTCAGCATTTTCAGATTTTTGAATCTGCGCGATAGATAGGCCATTAAGCACGCCTTGGTCGCCAATAAATTGTATATCAGATGCGTCACCTGCTAGCCCTGCTTGGAATACAAATGTGCCTGCCACTGCAAGGTTGCCCGATGCTTGCGCATCTTCTTCGGTCACATAGCGCACAAGGTTTGCATCAATTGCTGGGTCGCCTGAGCCAAGACCGAGGTCTAAGAGCGCTTGATTAAGCTTATCGCGGAAATCGCGCACTGTGTCAGTGCCTTCCATAGTCATATCGACTGTTTCACCATTGGCAAAGAGTGTAAGTGTTTGGGTGTTATCAAGCACCATACGGCCATCAGCATTAGTGAAGCGGCTGATATCGCCAAGTTTAGTGTCCAAAGTGGCCACTTTTGCGCTAGGAGCACCAAAAGCCAGTGTGCCAGAAGTGTTATCTGTGAAAGAAAGCCTTGCCACTGATTTAGATACGTTGCCTGCGTTATCAAGCTGCATATTAGTGAAGATCACGTCATCAAGCTTTTCGCCTGACTTCTGGATAGTGAGCCCATCCATAGTGATATTAGCAGATGTAGAGCCAAATGGCACTGCTGCTATAGCGGCCTGCTGTTTTATAAGCACCTTGTCGCCTTTGCGGATATCGCCAAGGTCGAAAGAAATATCTGCACCATGACTATTACTGCCACCTGCATCATCCACACGTGCCGCAATATTGAGTGTGTTTTTTGCTGTGTCAACTGTGCTAGCTGCACCATTTATCTGGATTGCTATTTCGCGTTCAAGGCCAGTGGCTGCATCAATAAATGTCGCCTTAAAGTTAGAAGCTGCTTCTGATGCAGGTTCTAAGAAGCTTGAATTATTGATATCATTCAGAGCCTCGATCACTATGCTACCTGTGCTTTGTATTGTGCCAATATCTGTTGATACGACGTTCAGGTTGTTATCGCTAAGAGCCTTGCCCGCCACCACAGCACTCTGAGGAATAGCAGCGCCAACGTTCGATATGCCAATATTCACGCCATTAGGATATGAGCCGCCAATTACCATAGCTGAGTTGCGATCTACTGTTGTAGATATGCTTTCGTCTATATTAAGCTCATAGAGACCTTGTTTTGTAGAAACTGGATTAAATTTCACAGAACCTATGCTTGATGGATCTGCAAGAGGAATCTCCACTGTACCGCGGCCTATAGATACATTGCCTATTGCATCCATCTCAGCTATAGCAAAGCCAGCTGAGGTACCCGCAGTAGCAGTGATGCCAGTTGCCAATTGCAAGCCATTGCTTAGATGCAGGTTGCCAAGAGATGATGTAGGGATAGCAGCCTGAGTGGCAAACAGGAATTTGTCGCCAGCAGCAAATGTGGAAACGTCTCTAAAATTAATGCCAACATCAGCATTAGGAGTTGCTGGGCTTGCATTCCATGTAGTATTTGAGCTGAGTAGACCCACGCCAAGAGATACTTCTGTGCGTTCGCCAGTGCGCGCATCATAGCGAGTCAAGCGGAAATCTTCAGTGGAAACAGTGCCCGCTCTGTTGAAATCGCCATCGTTTACAGCTTCCAGCACAAAGTATGCGCTATCTGCGGCAGTGTTATTAGCGATCAAGTCTACGTCGAAAGTAGACATTTCGCCTGTAGCCGAACGACCTGTAACCTTATCAACTGTGATAGTGCCTTGGGTCACTGCTGGCAGCATATCAGGGACATCCGATGCAGCCACGCGCACTTCAAAGCTATCTGTCACCTCGCCGTAGACATTTGCAAATGAAGCTTTAGATACGCCGCCTACAAACTCTTTGTTGTCATAGTTATAGATGTCTTGTGTGTTAACTATGCCATCAGTATTCATGATGTCTGTTTTATACACAGAGTTTTGCCCACCAAAAGCTTCCACTGATAAGCGGTAGTTGCCTTGTGCAGGTGTGCCACGTACGACAGCCTCAAGGTTTTTAGGATCACTAGTCGACCAGATTGCAGCCGATTCGCCTGTGAGGATCTTTTTGGTGTTGAATTCTGTAGAAGCAGAGATACGGTTGATCTCGTCTTTCAGCTGGGAAACCTCTTTTTGCAGTTCCATACGGTCGTTAGATGTGTACGCGCCGTTGCCCGCTTGCACTGCTAGCTCTCTCATACGCTGAAGGATATCACCGATAACTTCCATACCGCCTTCAGCAGTCTGCAAGTAGGATATTGCATCTTGGGCGTTCGTAGAGGCTTTAGCCATACCACGAATCTGTCCGCGCAATTTTTCAGAAATCGCGAGACCTGATGCATCATCAGCCGCGTGGTTAATACGCATACCTGAAGAGAGACGCTCAATAGATGTGCTCAATGCGTTATTTGCCTTTGTGAGGTTGTTTTGCGCAATTGTCGAATAAATATTCGTATAAACTGTTAAAGCCATAAATACCTCCTTGTAGTATAGCGGCTACAGGGCATCCTTGCCCGACCGCATGGCTTTGAATCTGTCCTCCCTAAAAGGGAGCAAATTTTTCTTTCACAGGGCTACACGCATTCACCCTCATCTGCACGCATCAGATACCTTCAAAACTATGTCTTTCTTCTTCCTTTTAAATGCTAGCCTGCCTCCTAAATATGAATAATCCTTTTCCCCAATAATTTTTGCCATTGTGCTGAACGCATGAGCCTCGTAATATCCTGCCCACAGCGCATCTTCATTCGTTAGGCTGTCCAATTATCAATGGACGCACCTTCATTGGCTAATAAAAAAGCCGATAAACACCCTCCCTTGTTGGGAAAAAGTCTATCGGCTTGATGATTTCAATACCGTGCTATATTTAAATTGAGTTATTGAATTGATCCACGCAAAAAAGCCGATATCACCATTGCTGGCATACCGGCTCGATTCATTCAATACCGTGCATTGCTAATCCTATACCACCTCCTGTGGGCGCTGGATAGCGCATTGCACGGAACATCCTGTTCCTATTTTTATTAAATAGAGCATCCTTGCTCTATATCTCTCTCACATAAGCATCATCGGAAGAAAATGAGAGAAACTTTAATTATTTTTTTTGATAAAAAACTTGCCGTCATCTTGCCCGCTGCGCCAGCTCATAGGCCTCATTGCGCTTCATACCCATGCCTTTTAGCACATTGCTTATCGTCTTGGTGGGGAGCTTTTCGGCAGCTAGTAGCTTTGCTATCTCTTCAAAGGCCAGCTCGGCTTTACCTTCTGTGGCTTCTGGCGCGGTATTAGGCTGCACCACTAGGCAAAATTCGCCTTTCACTGTGAGCTTCGCCAGCTCGGCCTCATCATTAATCAACAGCACTTCTTCATGAAGCTTTGTCAGCTCACGACATACGGCCACTGGCGGCGGAAAGCTGCGCAGCAGCAAGCTTATAGTATCCTTAATCCTATGTGGCGATTCGTAGAAGATCACAGGGTGGCGGCTTGTGAGCACACTCTGCAAGGCGCGTTCAGCTCCCTTATGCGGCAAGAAGCCGTAAAATAGATACTGCCCAGATGCGCAGAGGCCGCTCGCTACAGCTGCATGCGTTGCTGCTGATACACCTGGCACAATCTCAAAAGGAATGCCTTGATCGAGCAGCGCTTTCACCAATAGATATCCAGGGTCGCTTATCCCGGGCATACCAGCATCACTGACAAGCGCTATCCTACTGCCAGCCTGCAATGCTGCAAGCGCTGCCTCGGCGGCTTCCTGCTCGTTATCCTTGTGATAAGCTTTTAGATGCTTGGATATATTCAGATGGTGCAAGAGTGCCTTTGTGTTGCGTGTATCCTCAGCAAAGATGATATCAGCCTCGCGCAATGCTTCTGCAGCACGCGCTGTCATATCGCCAAGGTTGCCAATAGGTGTGCCTACTATGCGGCAACGCGCCCGCTCTTCTGGAGTGAATCCCATCAGGCTTTATCTGCTTTGCCATCTATAGAGCAGGTATTGAGCTTGCGTGTTCGCAGATAATGGTTCACCCGCTGGGCTGCTGTCACAGCTTCGCCTATGGCTATAGCTATCTGGCGATATTCCTTCGAGCGGATATCGCCAGCCGCAAATACGCCTTGCATGTTGGTTTCCATATATTCATTGGTGAGTATATAACCCATCTTATCCACTTTGAGATACTTATCGAATGGTGCTATGAGCGGCGTCTGGCCGATGAAGATGAAGACTCCATCAGTGTCGATATTACGCATTGCCCCCGTCTTCACGTTTTTCACATTGACAGCTTGCACCTTGCTATCACCTGTGATCTCGGTGATCACGCTATCTAGCACTAGCTCTACGCAAGGATGTGTTTCTATAGCGCGTTGGTCGATCTTTGTGCCGCGAAACTCATCACGGCGGTGCACCAAATAAAGCTTTTTAGCAAAGCGGGTAAGGTAGAGACTTTCGCTAAGTGCAGTATTGCCACCGCCTATGGCCACTACCACTTTATCTTTATAGAATCCGCCATCGCAAGTGGCGCAAGTGGATACTCCACGCCCCCAGAATTTGCTTTCGCCAGGCACATCCATTTTTTTTGGTGCACAGCCAGTGGCCACTATCACTGCCTGCGCAATGATAGGCTTGGCGCGATCTTGTATGTAAATCTCCTTACTGCCATCTTCGCGTAGCTTCATATCTATGCAGATTCCTTGGCGAAGCGTAGCCCCAAAGCGCGTGGCCTGCGCATGATAGCGATCGGTCAAGTCCATGCCGCTGATAGTCTCAGGGAAGCCAGGATGGTTATCAATATGCGATGTCACCCCCATCTGGCCGCCAGGCGCAGTCTGCTCAAGCACAAGCGTCGATAGCTCGTCTCTGGATGTATAAATAGCAGCAGAGCAGCCTGCAGGCCCTGCACCAATGATTACTACATCGTAAGCATCTTGTATAGATGCCATATCAAAAAAGTTTTGCATTCAGCCCTCTCTAAGTGGCAGTAGCCACATGAACCTCACTTCTGATTGTAGCATAAATTATGTGCTAATATCAAGCCGCCCATACATTATGTCAAGGTTCGACATTGCGCAATCGTTTCATCAATATATCAGAGAAGTTGCTTTCCTGTATGCTGCGTATGATTTGGTTTTTGGAGAGCACTAGCATAGATGAGAAGGCTATCGCCTTATCAAATGGCTCTGTGAATATGTCTGTCAGCTCGCTCCAGAGGGTCTCATCTTTGGATAGCACAAGCTCTGTCATGCGAGTGGCCACAGCATCGGCCTGCTCTTTCAGGCTACGCACGATCACTTTTTCCTCAGGTTTCTCAGCTGTCACTTCAAAGAATAGATTGCTCAGGCGAAATAGGTCGCCCCGCTCTGGCTCGCCTTTTGGCAGAAGTATCCCCTGACGGCGGCAGAGGCTTTTAGCCGCGCTACTGGCATAATTACGCAACGCCTGCGCCAGATCTTTGCAATAGGAGAGCATCACCAAGAGCTGGGCTAGATTGAATGTCTCTGCGACAAATTCTTCATCGTTTGCACCCTCGCTAGGCAAGAGCGAACGCGACTTGAGATAGATAAGGTAGCTGGCCATATTGATAAATTCAGCTGCCACCTCAACATCAAGCGCCTGCATGCGGCGAATCTCAGCTATAAAATGCGTGGTGATCTCAGAAATGGGCACATCGAAGATATCCATCTCGTTTTTATGCACGAGATGGATAAGCAAATCAAGCGGCCCTTCATAGTTATCAATAGTAATTTCTAAGATAACGCTCCTCCAATTTTTTAGCTCAGCGCCCTTCCCATAAATAGCCCCATCACAAGTATAGTAGCAATAGCTATTATAGCAATGAATTTCGCTGAAAATGACCATAGCCCAGCTAGCTTAAATGGGAAATTGCCACCTTGCCGCACTTCCTCAATGGCCTTCTTAGTGCCCCAGACCCACGCCACAAGTATGCAGCCAATGAGGGCATTTATTGGAATTAGCAGGCGATCTGTGAGATATTCCATAAAGTCGCCAAACACAGGGAATGTGAGGCCATTGGTGAAATCCCACCAGATACCCTTGATATTCATCGAAGCCTGAGAAACAGTATAAAGTATACCTATCAGAAATGATGTTGTCACAATGCCTATAGTAGCCTTGTTGCGCGATATATTCTTCTGCTCAGTCACAGCTGCCACGGTGCCTTCCATAATTGAGATGCAAGATGTGATAGCAGCAAAGAAAAGCAACAGATAAAAGAGCACTCCAAAGAATGCGCCGCCTGGTATATTTTCAAAAACAGCTGCGAGCGAGATAAAAGCGAAGCTACCGCCCTTGCCAGGTGTGAGCCCTGCTGCAAATACAGCTGGCACGATGATCATGCCCGCCAGAAAAGCTACAGTCGTATCCACAACGCAGATAAGCGCTGTGTTCTTCGCGAGGTTTTCCTCTTTTTTCACATAAGAGCCATAAGTGACCATAATAGCCATACCAAGCGAAAGTGAGAAAAATGCTTGCCCAAGCGCTGCAAGCCAAGTGTCGAATGTGACCATAGCAAAATTTGGCGTCAGCATATAGCGCACGCCTTCTGCTGCACCAGGAAGCGTCACAGAGCGAATAGCAAGCGCGATGAGCAAGATGAATAATATCGGCATGCCCACTTTATTAAAGCGTTCGATGCCCTTCGAGACTCCACGAGTGATGACAAAGGCTGCAAGAGCAGCAAAAATCATTGGGCAGACTATCGCGCCTAGCACAGGGAAGCTGCCTGCGCCCAGAAAATTCAAAAAATAGCCCTGTGGGTCGGCATACACTGCGGCTGCATTGAAAAGGTAGCTAAATACATAGTACATCACCCAGCCACCCACCTGGATATAATAGCAATTGATGATAAAGCCTGTGGTTATGCCTAATATGCCAAATGGCTTCCATTTAGAGCCTATCTGTGCATATGCACCTATCACATTCTTTTTGGTATGCCTGCCAAGGGTGAATTCTGCTAGCATAACTGTGCTGCCGATAACAGCCACTATCAATATATAGATGATCAAAAAGGCCGCGCCGCCGCCTTCATATGCACGGCCAGGAAACTTCCAAATATTTCCTAAGCCCACAGCAGAACCTGCCGCCGCTAAGATAAAACCGATACCACTGTGCCACTGAGCACGTCCAGCTGGGTTTGACATTACTGAATACTCCTTCTATCTATCCAAATTTCCTGCAAATTCCAAATGTTTTAGCATTCTTACAACTAGTATGCAAGCGGAAAAAATTGAGTAGAAAAGTTTAAGGAATGTATTCCTGAAACTTATTGATTCTTATAAGTTTAAGGATTATATTACTATAAAGAGGTGAATATGCAAAGAATCAATCGTGCAGAATATATTGACTTTTTAATACGCTCCAAAGATAGGCAAATCATCAAAGTGGTTTCTGGTATACGGCGCTGTGGTAAATCGACATTATTTGAGCTATATCGCGATTGGCTGCTGGCAAGTGGGGTGCAAGAAGCGCAGATCATCTCTATCAATCTTGAAGATGTTGATTTTGAGCATCTGGGCAATTATCGACAGCTGTATGATTATATCAAGCCACAGCTGTTGCCCGATGCAATGAATTATATTTTTCTTGATGAAATCCAACATGTTCAACATTTTGAAAAAGCTGTGGACAGCCTATTTATCAAAGCAAATGTCGATCTATATATCACTGGCTCCAATGCTTATTTTATGTCTAGTGAACTGGCAACACTACTCACTGGCCGGTATATTGAACTCAAAATGCTGCCTCTATCATTTGCTGAATATTGCGACGGCCTTGCCATGTATGAGCGAGATAAATCTATGACAAAGATGGAGCGATACAACGCCTATTTGCGCGAAAGCTCATTCCCATATGCTTTGCAACTGCACGGGCGATCAAAAGATATTAGCGAATATTTATTTGGCCTATATAATTCCATCTTGCTCAAGGATATTGTTGCTAGGCTCAAGATATCTGATGTTATGATGCTGGAAAGCGTTGTGCATTTTGTATTTGACAATATAGGCAATATCCTTTCGCCTAGTAAGATTGCAAATACAATGACATCAGCTGGCCGCAAGATTGATCAAAAAACAGTTGAGAGATATCTCTCAGGCTTAGCAGATAGCTTACTAGTTTACCAAGCAAAACGCTACAACATCAAAGGCAAACAGCACCTCGCTACACTGGGAAAGTATTATATGGCGGATCTCGGCTTGCGCAAGCTTATATTAGGCTCTAGGGCAAGCGATCAGGGGCATATGCTAGAAAATATAGTGTATCTTGAGCTATTGCGTCGCGGGAATGCAGTATATATAGGGCATCTGCCTGATGGTGAGGTGGATTTTGTGGCACAAGATGAGCATGGCAGCAGCTACTATCAAGTGGCAGCAACTGTGCTGGACGGGAATACGCTACAACGAGAGCTTGCATCACTGGAGAAAATAAACGACCATTTCCCAAAAACTTTGCTAACATTCGATGAGATTGGCGCAGGCACAACGCATAATGGCATTAGACAAGTGAATGTACTGGATTGGTTATTGCAAAGGTAATTCAGCGCCCAGCAGACTCAATTAGCATTGTTGGTTTATTGATTTAACTGAAATTCAATATCCATCTTCCTAAGTCTCGCAGTACCTGTTATTAGCGCTCACCACCACAGCGAATGCCTGCTTCACTATCTCCACCTTCGCCATTATCTCGCGCACGTTGCCGCGTACATTTTGCTCAGCCTCTGTGCCTAGGGCTATCGATAGGCTTACTGGCTGCTTGATCACGAGCATATCTTCCAGCGTCTGCCGCATGGCATAGGGGCGCTCAAGGAAGACCGCTGTGTATTTCGTGGCGGCTAGCTCTGCGAAGAAGGCTTTGCGCTTGGCTTTATCCCTTGGGGGAAAGCCCATAAATATGAATCGATCTGTGGAAAAGCCCGCTACACTTAACGCGGCTGTGATGCTCGTCGGGCCAGGGATTGATTTCAGCTCCACTCCAGCTTTGATGCAGAGATCTACAAAGCGATAGTCGGGATCGGCTATGCAGGGAGTGCCCGCATCTGATACGAAGACCGTAAGCTCAGTTTCGCGCACAATCTGCACTAGCTCAAGACGATCAGCATCTGTGGAATGCTCATTCAAGAGTCGCAATGGAGTATCAACGCTTTCAGCCGCTGCAAGAAAGCGCAGGCCAGTCTTCTGCTCTTCGGCTATCAATAGCTTCGCTGCTCGTATCGCTTCTATCAGCCTTGAATCAAGCTTTCGCCAGTCGCCATCTATAGGAGTAGCAGCTACTATGAGTTTTGCTGTGTTTGTCTCTGATTTCATTATACCCCCTGAATGTATCATTTAATCAGCAAAAATTTTTTAAATTTGTTATTTGAATGCTGCAAGCGTTGTTGAATTTTTGATATCACTATACAAACTTTTTGTAGCCTAGTTAAAAAAATGAGCAGTATAGAACCAATAGTAAAATAAATGATACCCATAGTCGTTCTCATCATTAGCCTTACTCCTTGTCGTTCGTATTCAAGCCGCTCTGATTTATATTCGTCGACTTCTTGCTCCAAAGTTATGAGATTTTTATGTAAAGTGAGCCAGTATGGCAGCGATACACTTATTGATATGGCTGCTATGCTGATGCCAATAACAAATATCAATATGGCACGTTTATTCATATTTTCCCTGCGAAGTTATTATCAGTGCTGGCCATTAGCGTGTGAGCGAAATCAAGCACTTGATCTAGCGATGGCAATTTGGTCTTGCCCTTCATCGAATTTGTAAGATTTTGCAAATCTATCAACCTGCTTGTGGGCACAGGCAAAAGATCTGTATCTTCAAATGAAATGCAAAGATGGTGAGAATCATCAACCTCAATATTGACTTTCTTAAAGCTATTGCTAAAATTTTCTATAGCCAAAATCACAGTTGGCTGCAAAAATTTAGCAATTGTCATTTCATCTGTTGCATGGATTTTAAATTGCTTATTGAACTCTATAGATTCAGTTGTCCAGTTGACAGGAAGTCGATATTGAGTGGAATCAGAAAAAATTTGGATATTTTGTGTTGTGAAGCCATCAAGTATCAGCCCATAACGATAGAAGCTAGTCACACCACCTTTTATTCGTATCTCATAACGAAATTTGTATATATGGTAGCAAAGCTTAGTTTCTTGTACAGTTGTCTCTCCATACACGTAGTATTCAATCTCTCGGTCGCGATTTCCTCTTGCAAATTCGCAATAGCGCTGGTCAAGCTCATTAAAGCTAGGCGTTGGAGCGTAAGAAAGGTCATTATCCAGCATAATATCAAGCCGTAACAAGAGCGGCCCAATATTGAGAACTCTCATACTATGCTTAATAGCACGCCCAAAATAAATGCATGCTTGAATGACTGCCCACAGTGATAGAACAATTATACATGGTATCGTGAGTGCTATAATCATGCTTACTAAAGGTGGCATAGTATCAGGTGGTCTTATATCAGGGGAGTAAAAATTTCCAACTTCTACAAGCAGCGAGAGCAGCTCAGGCAACACGATTGTAGAAAATGCTGCACCTGCCGCAAACACAATAGCAGAGACCACGTATAGCCTATTGCTATAGGAAATAGTCTGCCCAGCCTTGGCCGCAAACGCAAGTATATTATCTATATCTGCGCGGCATGTCGCGGCCTCAGACATTTTGACAAGACGATCTGTGAAATCATCTGCCACTGCTATATCTTCTTTAGCCCGCCCATATAAGGCACTAGCACATCTGGGATAAGGATAGAGCCATCAGGCTGTTGATAATTTTCCACCACAGCCACTAACGTACGCCCTACAGCCAAGCCGCTGCCATTCAGCGTATGCGCGAAGACCACCTTGCCATCTTCGTTGCGGTATCTGATATTGGCGCGCCTTGCCTGAAAATCTTTGCAATTGCTACAGCTAGAGATTTCGCGATAGGTATTCTGTCCAGGTAGCCACACCTCAATATCGTAAGTTTTCGAAGATGAAAAGCCGATATCGCCAGAAGAAAGCGTCATCACGCGATAAGGCAGCTTGAGCTGTCTCAGCACCTCTTCTGCCTCTAGGAGCATCTCCTCCAGCTCATCCATAGAGCCTTCTTGGGTGGCAAATTTCACCAGCTCCACTTTGTTAAACTGGTGCTGGCGGATGTAGCCGCGCACATCCTTGCCATAAGAGCCTGCCTCCCTGCGAAAGCAAGCAGAGTAGGCTGTATATTTAAGCGGTAGCTCACTTATATTGAGTATCTCATCGCGAAACATATTAGTGACGGGCACTTCCGCAGTGGGCGATAGATAGAGATCGTCGCGCTCGCAGCAGAAGGCCTCTTCTTGAAATTTTGGCAGCTGGCCAGTGCCCATCATAGAGGCTGGAGAGATAAGCTGCGGCGGCATGATCTCTTGGTAGCCTCTGCCAGCATGCAAATCCATCATAAAATTGATAAGCGCTCGCTCTAGACGCGCGCCTAGGCCGATAGCAAGCGTGAAACGCGCCTTGGATATCTTTGCACCGCGTTCAAAATCGAGCATGCCTTTATCCACACAGATATCCCAATGCGCCTTTGGGCTAAAGCTAAATTTGGTCGGCTCGCCCCAAGTGCGATAAAGCGTATTGGCGCTTTCATCTTTGCCTAGAGGCACAGAATCATCTATCAGATTAGGAATCACGAGGAGCGCCTGCTGCAGCTCTTCTTCCACAGTTTTTTGCTGTTGTTCCAGCTCGCTAGTGCGCGCTGCGCTATCTTTCACCTGCTGCTGCAAGGCTTCAGTATCTTTACCTTCACGCTTTAGCTGCCCCACTTGCTTCGAAATCTCGTTGCGCTGGCGCTTTAGTTCTTCCACTTCCTGTATAATAGATTTGCGGCGGCTATCAAGCGCGGCAATCTCATCAAAATTAATAGAAGCCCCACGCTGATGAGTCTTTTCCTCAACGATTTCACGGCTCCCCAAGATCATTTTGATATCCAACATAAAACAACTCCCCTAATAGGCTGATGTTACGAGACTAGCATATAAAGCAGAAAATCTCTAGTGTATTTTCATCTTTTAATCCCATATTTAAAATGATTTACTTTTTGCTCTTCTCGTGAGAAAATACGCCTTTGCAGAGGTATTAATGTTCTTGTCACGAAACAAGGCCTCGAATATCAAGACCCATTCGCTTCGCTTAGGTGACAGCACACGTCATTGCGGCCTTGAGCCGCAATCCAGAATAAATCCAGTGTGGAGACGTTACCAATTAAGAACGATTTCACTTGCGTATTCCCCATTGGATTAATCCTAGATTG
>JAITWL010000324.1 GCA_031285285.1 Deferribacteraceae bacterium
TGGGCTTAGGCTTAATCTAATTTCTGGAATCGTAAATTATGAAAATGAACAGAAGCTTTTTGTTTCATGACAAGTCTAATGACGGAATTATGGAAACTTTAATTTAGAATTGGAATTAGAGAATTTTAACATTGAAGTATCCAATTTACTCAAATAGATGAAAAGGCTGTATACTCATAGCAGCCCACGATCTTCGGCTTCCATAGCTCCACACGGGATAGTAGCACGCCTGTGTTCTCAAGGCTATGCAGCAGGCCAGCAGCTGTGAATAGGCCGCAATGGCTGATTGTCGCCCCATCATGGGCAATCAAGGCTATGCTATGCAAGGCTGGCTCTGCTATTGGGCGAAAAAGATTCCTATCGATAACAGCAAAATCCTTATAATTAGGCAAATTGATGCCCAGCTCCCTGTGATAAAATAAGCGTACCAGGCCCCAGCAGTCGCAGCCCGCTGAGCTTGATTCACCACGCTTGTATGGGATACCGATATATTTGGTTATATCCTGCGCATTAGAAATACAATCGTTCACTTTTCACCCCTGGGAAGCCGCCAAAATTTCGCACATTGCCCTTGCGTTTGCAATCGGCGAAAGACTTGCTGCACAGCTTCTCTGCGCCGTGATAGCCACAATCAACTCCTCTGAATGCCAAGCTGCAAAAGCGAGCGAAGATTCGCCGCGCAGGCACTGTGGCACGGAAAACATCGAAGCCCATTGACATTGTGAAATCGGCCTGAGAGCGTGTCACCCGCACTGCCTTGATGATGAAAGAGGCTGGGATATGCCCAAGCACCTCGCCAGCGGCGTTGATATACACCTGCTTGATGAGCACTTGCTTGTGCAGCAAGTCATAGCGCTCAATATAATACTGAATCTGCCGCTCAGCATTGCCGATAGAGAGCGTCACATCCTGCATGCTGCCATCAGTATTGTATGCAATCTCCGAATGCTTGATAGTCTGGGCATAGTAAGCCTGCCCTTCATAATCCACATCTTGGCTATCGCTTGTGAAGCGCACTGGCTCTGCGGTTAGGTCATAATAGAGCTCATAAAGGTTGATTATCATACCTTCAGCGCTTTGTAGCATCTCTGTGTGTTCTTTAGTAAGTATTAGCATGTCTCAAGCTCCAGTGACACATTCGCAAATTGCTTATTGATGCGATCAAAGCGTAACTCATCAGCCTTGAAGCGGCAATTATACGTATTGCCATCAAGATAATTAAAGAAGCTAAATGCCTTCACTGCGCCTTGACAAGCAGTGAAAAAATCGATCAGCTGCTGCTCTTCGGCGGCTGTCAGCCAAGTGTGATCCAGCTTAAAAATACGCTGCGGCGTGCTGCGCGTAGCTATTCGCTGCTCATAGCTAGATTCTTCAAATTTCACGCGGACTGTCGCTAGCTGCACAGCAGAAGCGCTTATTTTGCGGGGTGTTAGGGGATATTGCATAGTTTAAACCTCTTATATGACGCATTTTCTGTATAATATGATATTTATAGCTTTTTTGCCTGTGCTGAATAGCACTTCATACTTTACAAAAAAAGCTCAAAATATTTACAGTCAAGTGCAAATTAAGATTGAACTTTGCTTCACTATCTGCTAGGTTTATAAGGATATATTCGGAGGGGGTATGAGAGTGGGGGTTTTTCAGCAAATGTTCTCCATAGATGTTGCCATTGATCTAGGGACGGCAAACACGCTCGTATACGTCAAAGGGAAAGGGGTCGTATGCAGCGAGCCTTCAGTGGTAGCTATTAACAATGATACAAACGAGATTCTTGCGGTGGGTTCTGAGGCTAAGAGTATGCTCGGCCGTACACCTGCAAAAATAGTGGCTATCCGCCCTATGAAAGATGGGGTTATTTCTAATTTCGACGTCACAGAGAAGATGCTTCGCTATTTTATCATGAAAGTGCATAGTAGGCGGCCATTGGTGCGCCCGCGGATGGTTATTTGCATACCATCAGGCGTGACACAGGTGGAGAAGCGCGCAGTGCGTGAATCAGCCATCCTTGCTGGCGCTCGCGAAGTGTACGTTGTGGAAGAGCCTATGGCAGCAGCCATCGGCGCAGGGCTACCTATCCATGAGCCTACAGGCAATATGGTGATCGATATAGGCGGCGGCACTACGGAAGTGGCCGTTATCTCCCTATATGGCGTTGTATACGCCACATCGGTGCGGGTTGGCGGCGATGAGATGGACGAATGCATCGTAAATTATATAAAACGCAAATATGGCTTACTGATAGGCACATCCACTGGCGAGCAGGTGAAGATGCGCATAGGCACTGCTTATCCGCTGGATGAAGAAGTCACTATGGAAATCAAAGGCCGCGATATGGTTACGGGGATTCCTAAGACAAGAGTGATCACCGATGCCGAAGTGCGCGAAGCCCTTGAGGAATCTATCACTAAGATAGTGGAAGCTGTGAAAGTGGCGCTGGAGAAAACTCCGCCCGAATTAGCCGCGGACATTGTCGATAGGGGCATAGTACTGACTGGCGGCGGCGCGCTATTGAAAAACCTTGACACAAGGCTAACCACCGAGACAGGCTTACCAATCATCGTGAGCGATGATCCATTGACAGCTGTGGCGGTAGGTTCTG
>JAITWL010000015.1 GCA_031285285.1 Deferribacteraceae bacterium
GCGATAGCCTCTCCTTCACGGTCAGGGTCGGCTGCGAGGAATACATTCTCGGCCTCTGATGCTGCTTTCTTGAGCTTCTGAACGATCTTTTCCTTGCCAGGTATGGTTTCATATGTTGGGGCAAAGTTATTGTCTATGTCAACGCCAAGCTTCTTTTCTGGCAGATCAATGATATGACCAACGCTAGCCAGCACTTCGTAGCCTTTGCCTAGGTAATTTTCTATTGTTTTCGCCTTCGCAGGTGATTCCACGATGATAAGGTTTTTAGCCATGAGATCTCCTTGTACTATCACAAATATGCAAAGTAAACTTTATTGTCAAGTAGAATATGTGCAAGAAAATTATTAGTCATCAATAATATTCAATTCTTCTTAAATTCTGCGCTTAGCTCCTCCAGCAGCCTGCTACTGATTTCGCTAAGTTTCGTCATCTCGTCTATACTAAAGCTAGCAAGGGCTTTCTCCTCTATAGCCTGTAATGCAGTTTGCAGTGGTTTAATTGTAGCGGCGCCTGCTTCGGTGATTGTGATAACTGCGCTTCGATGGTCGTTTTCCTGCGTCTGCCTATCAATATAGCCCAACTCGCGCATGGCCGCAAGTATGCGAGTCAGCGTTTGCGGCTGTATAGCAAGTGCAGAGGCAATATCCGTTGGCCTAGAGCCCTTGGGGTGGTAAGAAAGCATATTGAGCACAGTGTAATCTGGATAAGCCATGCCTAGCTTCTGACAACAGCTTTGATATAGTTGGATTTGCTTCTTGGCAAGGCTGATATGCTGCTTGAGCAAAGCGGCCTGTGGCAGTGTATGTCGATTGCTTCTTGCGGGCTTCATGGCTGTCAATGCTCGTAGCGGTGTGCCGCGCTCTATAGCCTGCAAAGCGAAATCTTTTATGCGACAATGCGAAAAGCCTTGTGTCTGCGCCTGTTCCACTGATATCATAGAGCTATCAAAGGCAATAATGTGTCCTTTAGGCTTTAACACCCTGCGAAACTCTGCCCATGCTGCATTTGGATTATCAAGCTCTGAGAAAAGCTCACAGCATACAACAGCATCAAAACTTTCATCGTTGAAATCCATGCGAGCACAGTCCATAATACGATACTCTATCCTGCGGCCAGCAACAGCAGCGGCTTCATAGGCACATTGCACCATCGCTGGCGAGCTATCAACACCTATAACATCATGCCCTGCCAATAGCAGCGCCAGAAAGCCTGTGCCCGTACCTGCATCAAGGATACGCAGCGGCTTATCACTTGGTAGTAATGCAGCTAGCGCAAGCTCCCAATGCACACGTTCATCACTAGCCAATGTTGTCAACCTTAGTTGTAAAAGCCTATCAGCAGAATACATACTCATAAAAATACTTCCATTCGGTAATAAATTATACTTGACGGTAATAACTTAGCTATACTATACTTCGCTTTGGTAGCAAAAGCTAGACCATGTTGGGGGAAATTGTGAATATATTAATCGCTGTAGCAGCATTCTGCATTGCTTTCCCGCTCTCAGCCAATGCAATGCACATTATGGAAGGCTACTTACCTCTAGAATATTGCATAGCTTGGGCTGCGCTCTGCATGCCATTTTTGATCATTGGCCTGCGGCGTATTAGAGGCATAATCACTGAAAACAGGCGTGCTTTGATACTCTTGGCGATGTCTGGCGCTTTTATCTTTGTGATTTCATCATTGAAAATTCCTTCCGTAACAGGTAGTTGCAGCCATATGACAGGCACAGGGCTTGCTGCAATTTTGTTCGGCGCGCCCACAGCCAGCATCTTGGGGCTAATCGTGCTACTCTTCCAAGCTATAATGCTAGCGCATGGCGGGCTGACGACACTTGGGGCTAACACTTTCAGCATGGCTATTATTCAGATTTGGCAAGAGCATTCGGCTTAATCTCAAGCTAAATGTATTCATAGCAGCATTCTTAGGCGATTTTATCACTTATTGCATCACCAGCGTGCAGCTTGCTCTAGCCTACCCAAGCGAGGCGGGCGGCATTGCAGCAAGCTTGCTGAAATTTTTGGCAATCTTCGCGCCCACTCAGCTTCCGCTGGCAGTTGTGGAAGGTATATTGACAGTGCTCATAATTATAGGCATGGAAAGTTTTGCACGGCAAGAGCTCAAATCCATATCATTTATGGAGAACTAGCATGAAAACAGTGATTATATTAATCGTTTTAGCTCTCTCTATATCATTTATCCCACTATTTGCGCTCAAAGGTGCAGAATTTGCTGGCAGCGACAATGCAGGCAGCGAAATGGTAAACGAAGTGAGCGGTGGCGAATATGAGCCGTGGTTCACGCCTGTGCTGGAGCGTTTCATCGGCGGAGAGCTGCCGAGCGAGGTGGAAAGCCTATTTTTCTGCATACAGACAGGCATAGGGGTAGGCATACTCGCTTACAGCTTTGGCTACTTGGTCGCTCGCAAAAAATATAGCGGCGGCAAGGACTAATGTTTATAGATATATTGGCGCAGAAATCCAGATTACGCAGGGTGAATACAGTATTCAAAATCTGTGCCACGATAATACTATTGATAATCGCTGTCACGGCTAGTCACTATGCTGTAGGCATGCTGCTGGCTGTGCTTTTAGCGGTGTTGACTATAGCTATAGGCGGCTTGCGCCTTCGTGAGTATATGACAGCACTAGCACTACCGCTAGGCTTCTTGCTGGCTGGCAGTCTTGCGCTGCTATTTGAATTAAGCCCACAGCCTAATGGCATATTGAGTGTACAAATATTCAGCAGCTGGCTCAGCATCAGTGAAGACAGCCTTGCGCGGGCGACTTTGGTGGCCTCTCGCGCATTGGGCGCTGTCAGTTGCTTAATATGCCTAAGCCTGAGCACCCCTATGCCAGCTCTGATAGGGGCACTAAGACGCATGCACTGCCCAGAGCTGGTGATCGACCTAATGTATCTGATTTATCGATATATTTTCATATTACTATTGATTCACCATGATATGCGCCTTGCTGCACGCAGCAGGCTAGGCTTTCGCGATTATAAAACAAGCATACGCGCTACAGCTGCAATTTATACGAATCTACTATCCCGAAGCTATCTATTTGCTAGCAAAAATTTTGATGCGATGGAGAGCCGCTGCTATGATACAGGCATTCGCTTCTTGGAGCGTAAATGATGGATATCTTAACTCTTGAAAACATAAGCTATTGTTACGACGATAAGCGTTTAGCACTTGATAATGTATCTGCCTCATTTCGTGCAGGCGAGCGAATAGCTATTCTTGGTAACAATGGCGCAGGCAAGAGCACATTTTTTCAATGCTGCAATGGCTTGCTGCGTCCAAGTAGTGGTAAAATCTTTTATAAAGGCGCATTGCTTGGCAGATCAAAACGCGAGCTGCTTGCATTGCGCCAAGGCATAGGCTTGGTGTTTCAAGACCCTGATAGTCAAATAATCGCGGGCAGTGTAGAGAGCGAAATAAGCTTTGGCCCTATGAATCTACGCCTGCCGCAAGCTGATGTGGCAAAGCGTGTGGATCAGGCGCTTGAGCAAATGCACTTAGACGGCTATGCTGAGCGTGCGCCACAATATCTGAGCGGTGGCGAGAAAAAGCGCGTCACCATTGCGGATATCCTTGCCATGCAGCCAGAGCTTATCATGCTTGATGAACCAACCGCCTCACTCGACCCTGAAAACGTTGCTGCACTGGAGCGTACGCTAGCCAAGCTTAGCAATCAAGGCATAGCGATAGTGATAGCCACGCATGATGTGGATTTTGCCTATAAAGTGGCTGAGCGCGCCTTAGTCTTTGCAGGTGGCAAGATTATTGCGGATGACGATATTTGTGAAATCTTTGCAGCTGAAAGCATATTAACAGCGGCAAATCTCAAACCACCACTAGTGTATGAAGCCTTCAAAGCTCTGCGTAGCAAATTTAATCTTGATCTTGCTATGCCTAGGAGCATTGAGGAGCTATGCGCTTGCATTGAGCGGATTTAAACCCAACCAAGATCTATAACCTTAGCTGCGCCAACATCAGCGATGGCTTTGCGTGCAGATTCCAGCTTAGCCTTGCCATCTTCAAAAAAGTCTGCATGTGTTTCTACAAAAATATGATCACATAATTTCCATGCTCCTGAATGGCACAACTCTTCTAGTAGGCCAAACTCAGCCCCTTCACTATCAAGCTTTAAAATAAAAATCTGCTCATTTTTGCTTAAAATATATTCTGCTAAATTTATCACATCCACCTGCACAGTTTTTAGATTGATATTCCCACGATTAAAGTCTGGACATATTGATGCACCATCATCTGTTGCACCAGCAAATGCAAAAGTCATGTTACCTGCGTTGTTTGCTACAGCACTATTTTGCACGCTCACAAGGCTTTCGGCTGAATATTTACGATGAAGGAAGCTCGCTAGAATAGGATTTGGTTCAAAGCCAACAATATTAGCTTTGAATAATAGGCATAAATCAGTGAACTTGCCTCTATTCATACCACAATCAAGTATTAGCGCATTTTCAGGAATAGAATAAATAGTATTTGCAAACCTTTGAGCTATTTTGAGGCAATCAAACATGATAAAATCAGCCATTCCTAATCCATAAGGATCGCCAATAGCCATTTTCATGCGTTCAAACGTTTTATCAAGCTGGTATTGAGTTGAAAACTTAACCTTTGCCCAGCTGCGATATCGCTTACGAGCATTGTGAGTTGGTATGAAATTTGCCAAAAACTTCATGATAGAATAAAATAACATTTTGATCCCTACTTTCTATACTTTTTTATCTAATTTAAATTCTTTAAAGATTAATAGAACCAGCCATTTCTTTAGTCGCCATCTTCCTGCTTGCAAGGCTTGCCGCAGACGGACAAGCGGATTATACTCCTCGCGCCATGGCGACATTTTAAAATATTTCCAATATCGCCACGAGTTTGGCAGTTTCGCCTTTGCTACCCATGGCTTGTGCACGCCAACATAATGGATGATTGCAGGGTTCTTCATTGGAAATTTATAGTATTCAGGATTAGTGGTAACTAGGTTTGTATGAAAATTTTCGTATTGATAATTATATTTGTCACCCAAATACTTAATCTTTCCTGTGCAAATTCTATTGATTGCAACTTGATCATTAATTCCCTTCTCGTTTGTAATGTCAAAAAGCTTTTGCTCAAGCCCATCTTCACGCCAAAGCTTGGTATTGATAAGCAACATGCCTGCATTTATCGATCCAATGTGAGCTCCATAAAATTCTTGCACAGCACCTACATAACAATCCATCAAATCTGTGTCATAAAGCTCATCTAGACTATCATTCACAAGCGTATCAACATCAAGATACAACACCTTGTCTAGCCCTGCCAAAAGCGATGGAATCTTATAACGTAAAAATGTTGCCTTGGTGATACGACCAAAAATCATATCAGTAAAACCATCAAATTGTGCTGGC
>JAITWL010000018.1 GCA_031285285.1 Deferribacteraceae bacterium
TCCAGAATAAATCCAGTGCGGGAACATTATCAATTAAGAACAATTCCACCTGCGTATTCCCCCATTGGATTAATCCTAGATTGCGGGTCGAGCCCGCAATGACGCAACTTTTTCGTTTCGTGACAAGTCTATTAGGATTCAGGATTATGATGGCCTCTGGCCGACAATTATTAGGAACACTGGATTGGCAACGCATGAGCTTCGCAATGACGGAATTATGGAAACTTTAATTTCGAATTGGAATTAGCTTCCACGCACCAGCGCTGCTAGTGCAAAGCGGCCAGTGGCGCCTGTTTTGCGGTAGACATGCTTTAGGTGTGCTTGCACAGTATTCACGGCCAATTCTAGTGTCTGCGCTATCTCCTTATCAGATCTACCAGCCAGCATCGTCTCTATCACCTGCTGCTCGCGAGGGGTGATCTGATATTTTTCGATAAATGGTGCTGATAGGCCTTGTTCGGCTGTCCATACAGGCGGAGTATGCGCTAGCTGCTGCGCAAAGCGAACCGATTCGTGTGCCACAGATAAGCGTACATAAAGATAGAATATGCACATATTAAAAACCAAGATTATTGTGCCAAAGAGCGCACCATAAAGGAATAAGCCGCTTCGCAGGGCAATTAGCTGGCCACTTTCCTGAGATAGCAGATATTCAGAATCGCCAAGAATCACCGCCACCAAGGCAAGGGTTGCAAAAGGCATAAGAATAATCAATATGCGAAATGATATTGGCGTGTTTGTAGCCATCTTCCTCGCTGTGTAGTAATAAAACACCGCCCAAAGCAACATGGCTGCATCAATAGCAAAATTATAAATATATATAGGCCACGAAAATTGAGGGTAGGAAAACATTTGCAGACCCACCAATAACACAGCATAGCAAGCAAATACAAACTCCAAAATCCAGCTCATCCCTGCAACATAAATTGCACTAATAAAAGGACGTGTTCGATCTTCCTCACGGCGACAGAGGAAAGCTAGCACCAATAGAACCATTAGCCCAGTGACGATATCGACCCACATTCCGCCGCCAAGCATCCAGTTGGCAAAACATAATGGATATTTCACCACCATCAAACAATAAGCAACTATCCGCTTCTGCTTGCTATCTGGGCGATGCAGTTGACAAAAAATCACATATAGAGCTGAGCTTACAAGACTTATGCGTATCAGCTCTGCAAAGATATTAGGCATTCTTAAAAAACTCCTCTTGGATGAAGGATATTCAGCTCCCGCGCACCAGTGCCGCTAGCGCAAAGCGACCTGCGGCACCTGTCTTGCGGTAGACACGCTTCAGATATGCTTGCACGGTGCTGGTAGCTAATTCTAACATCTCTGCTATCTCCTTATCGGATCTACCCACTAGCATAGTCTCTATCACCTGCTGCTCGCGCGGGGTGATCTGATATTTTTCGATAAATGGCGCAGATAGGCCTTGTTCGGCTGTCCATACAGGTGGCGTATGCGCTAGCTGCTGCGCAAAGCGGGTAGACTCATGCGCCGCAGATAGGCGCACATAGAGATAGAATATACACATATTAAAAATCAAGATTATCGTACCAAAAAGAGCACCATAGGTGAATAGGCCGCTTTGTTGGGCGATCATCTGGCCGCTTTCCTGAGAGAGCAGATATTGAGAATCAGCAAAGATCAGCCCAACAAGGCCAAGCGTTGCAAAAGGCATGAGGATGATCAGTATAGAAAACGGCGTCAGCGTGCTTGTGGACATCTTCCTTGCCACACGATGGTAAAACACTGCCCAAAGCAAAAGTGCAACTTCATTAGATAAATTAAAAATATATACCTGCCAAGAAGAATCAGGATAGCTAAACATTTTTAGCCCCACAAACAATATCGCATAGCAGGAGCATACAAATTCAAAAATCCAGCTCATCCCTGCAATATAGAATGCACTGATAAAAGGCACACGATCTTCCTCTCTGCGGCAGAGGCCAGCTAGTGCTAATAGCAACATTGTGCTGAAAATGGCATCTGTCCACATGCCTCCGCCAAGTAGCCAAGGTATTATGCAAAGTGGATATTTCAATGCCATCAAGCAATATGACACTACCTGCTTCCACTTTTTATCAGGACAATGCAATTGATGAAAAATTATATAAAGAACCAAAAACCACAAAGCCGTGTGAATTAGCAGCACTACAAAAACAGGCATTTTGTAAAAACCCCCATCAAGCCATCTTTATCAAAAATGGTGCGCTATGCCTACACTCACCACCTGATTACTCACGTTTATAAAGCTTTCCCCTGCAAAGCCCTTCCCATCATCATACTCAAATTCAGTATTTTTCATCTCACGGCCATTTAAGATGATGAAGATGCCCCATTTTCCATCTTTTGTCAGCCCATATTCAAAGCCAACAAAATAAAAGAAGCCATATGGATGCTCAGTGTATGATATCTTGCCACCAGTATTAGCATACTGCCTCAGCTTGAGCCAGCTAGTGGAATAGCCCGCACCAATGAAGAAATTCATCGTTTTGGCGGCTGTGAAATAGCCCAAACCCAAGTCACCTGTGACAAAATCTGATTTCATCTCAAAATCGGCATAGTCGCGGCTGGGGCGTGTATATTGCACCCCCGCCAGCAAGCCGATATTGCCATACTCAGATTGCACTATATTGTAAACACCCCAGAGATATGGCGCAGGCGTGTTATCGCGATTCATAGCGCTTCTATTGCGTGGGCTGAATGAGGCACTCAGCGCAAGAAAGCCTGGAGTCTCAAAGTAGCCAGGATTATCATAATTCTCTTGCGACTGCGCAAATGCAGGCCATGCTAAGCATAAAACAGCAATTGCAAAGCCCACATGCTTAATTATTTTCAAAAACTTTTGCATCATCTTAGCCCTTTTTCGTATTCCTTGGCATCTTTTGGCTTCAAATCTTCATATGGAAATTGAATCATAAAAATTACCTTTCGATTAAATTATTTTTGAGTGAGACTCAATGATTGCACAAGACTATCATAAACTTTTGGCCTTTGACTTTTTGGCCTCAATCTCACGTATAGAATGCGCAAGATAGTTGCTTTTCTCTACATTGCCTACAATCATGGCTGCTTCTTCTGGAGTTTTATTAATTAAGTTTTTATATCTATTATGCATATTCTACCAAGAAGCTTTCCAATAGCCAAGTATTACTAATTCTTCTAAACTATCAAGGTTTTCTTGATCGGTTTCTATTTCATCGCATCTTATAGCTCTTATTTTCATGGATTTTGTTAAATGAGCAATTTTTTCATGAATATCAATTAACTTTTTTTCATTATAGTATGCTTCAAATTGCTCTTTTTCTGTTACATCATGCAATTCCATAAAACCTCCTTGTTATTAGTAACACAACAAGCCATCATAACTTTATCGCCTTAGCCTCAATAATCCCTTCAAATTGATACAATTTATCTATCACTATCTGTGGAATAGGCTCATCCACCAACACAAAGCTTACTGCCTCGCTACCACGCGAATGCAGACGGGTGAGCGCAAAATTTACGATATTCACGCCATGCTCGCCAAGCAGAGTGCCCACTTTGCCCACTATGCCTGGGGTATCGTGGTTTTTAAAATATAGATAAATGCCCTTGGCTATCAAATCAAGATGAAAGTCTGCTATGCGCACAATGCGACCAACACCATCCGCAAACACTGTCGCAGCATAGCGCACCTCACCTAGATCAGTTTTCACTATTACTATTATATGATCGCGCAAGCGGCTCCTGCTATATTCATCAGTTTTAGTCTCATTAAGCATCATACCTCTATCTTGAGCCAGATAAGGCGCATTGATATAAGATACAGGATTATGTAAATATGTTTCCATAAAACCTTTTGCTAGTGCTATTGTGAATGGCTGAAAATTAAACGGCGTGTCAAATGACTTTTCGCCTAAATCTTCTTCAAAGCGTTTGCCAGCCATGATGACACGCACTTCCTGCACTTTGCCAATAGTCAGCTGTGCAGCCATACGGCCTAGACTCTCGCTGACATCGAAGAATTTTTGCATATCACTGCTGAGCTGCTCTTTTTCAAAAGGCTTATTCACAGCATATTGATATGGGCGACCATGTAATGCATTTAATACTTGCTCGCAGATGATCACCGCCACACCCTTCTGCCCTTCTTCAGTGTTAGCGCCGATATGCGGTGTCACAAATAGATTTTCGGTCTTTGTAAGTGGGCTGCCTGTAGGCGGCTCTTCTTCAAACACATCTGTGGCTGCTGAGAATAGCTTACCCGAATTGACAGCATCCACCACAGCTTGCTCATCCATAAGGCCGCCACGGGCGCAGTTTACGAGGATCGCTCCATCTTTCATCAGCGCAATCTGTTCTCTGCCAATCATCTTCTTAGTTTCATTAGTCAGAGGCGTATGCAGGGTGAGCACATCGGCAATTGATAATAGCTCCTCCAGCGACTGGCAAAGCTTCACGCCAAGCCCTTCGGCGCGCTCACGCTTAATATATGGATCATAGACATGCACTTTCATACCAAAAGCCTTGCAGCGTGCAGCCACATTGCCGCCAATGCGCCCAAGCCCTACAATGCCAAGCACTTTATTATGGAGCTGCACGCCCATAAAGCGCTTGCGATCCCATTCGCCAGCACGCAGGGATGTATCGGCAGCGGGGATCTTGCGAGCAGCAGCAAGTATCATGCCCATCGATAGCTCTACAGCCGCTATAGTATTGCCCGTTGGGGCGTTCATCACTATCAAGCCCTTGCGGCTAGCTGTCTCAATATCAACATTATCAAGGCCAACGCCAGCACGGCCAACGATCTTGAGCTTGCCAGTGTCGCTCAGCAAGTCTTCATCCACATCTGTGCCTGAGCGCGTGATAACAGCATCATAGTTGCCAAGTATTTTCTTCAATTCGTCATTTTTGATACCTGGGCGCAGATCAAGCTCCACCTCAGGATCCGCTCGCAGGATGTCGTAGCCTTCTTCTGCTAAGTGGTCAGTTACTATTACGTTAAATTTAGCCATATATTAATCCTTAAGTTTTTATTACTTTTTCAAACTAACTCTATACTTATGTAGCATAAAATCTGTTATATACGTCGATTTTGCTTGCCGCAGGCTTTCCTTACCTAGATCTTGCTCAAAATTTAGATAAGTATACTGTGTTGGAAGCGCATTTGCAAGGCTATTATACATGTGCACATAGATGCCCTTGTAGCTTGTCACACCCTTCGCAAAGTGAATAACGAAGGTGTTTTCATTCAAGCCTTCGCCCAAGAGAAAGCCTGATGGCTCGCCTTCGGCATAGAATATTCTGCCAGTAAGGCCAAAGTCGGCACAATGGTTAATAGCTTCTGCGCAGGCCACATAATCGGTATCTGCTAGCGGCAAGCCGCCAATTTCGAACCATTTATCAAGCACCGCCAGCGCATCAGCAGCATGGGTGCAGGAATACTCCTTATCTTCATACTGATATAGCGTACGGTATTGCTTCATCAGGTTTCGCTTCTTGGAAAGATTACGCCCGGGATAGGTTGCAATCTTTTCACGAGTGTAGACGTAGTCTGAATCATCAATATTATAGCTGAATTCGATATCGTCGTCATGATCAAAGATATGCAGATCCTTCTCACTGATAGGGAATAAGCTTATTCCCATAGCCATCAAGCCTTTCAGATAAGGCACTCCCAGCTCGCCCAGTGGCGTCAAAGGCATTAGATATGGCATGCTATCATAGGTGATACCCTGCAAAAAGACAAAATCACGATCGCGTATGATTGTGTAATCATGCTCACGACGGAAAAGATAGAGGTTGGAAAAGGCATATTCGCTAAAAACAGGGTTGAATATCTTCACCAGTTTATCAATCTCTGATCTGTGGACAAGTTCAAGTTTTTTTTCTTCTGTTATGTTCATAATTTAATTTTTGCTCACCTAATTATATGCTAATTGTCGTATTGCTGTCGACAATTAAATCCGCCATCTGGCATATCCATAGGTTCATAATAAAGCTCTTGTGCAGATATATCAATCGTTAAATTTTCAATTGCAGCGCCAATATCAGCAAATAAGCCATTATCTAGATTCATAGTTTAATTTCCCTTAGCAAATAGCTATTAATATTCTTAATAAATTTTGCATTATCTTCATCATAAAGTTCTTTTATCGCAAATTTAGCATAGTTCAAAAATGCAGACACAGCTGCTATCTTATCTTGTTGCATCTGTTGGCACAACAGTGGGCACAAGTATAGCTGCAGTGGCTGTAGTGGGTGCATATGTGGTGGTGGTGGTTGTGGTCACAAATCCAAATTCTCCATTCTCCTTCCTCAAATAATATGTTGAATCTTCAACTGCATCTATAGTGACAACAGTAGGCGCATATGTAGAATATGCAGTGGAAGTAGTGGAGATCAAAAATATAGTGCCACGATTAGAATGCGTAGCATAGCGGAGCTGTATATTAGTGACGTTTTGAGCCCAACGGTCAAAACCGCTTAACTCTGGCTCTTTATATCTTTCGCCATCAGAAGAATATATTGCTAACGAGCTACCGACCGAGTCGGTAGCCCCTACGAAGCATTGTGGCGATTTTATAAAGTTTATGATTCGATAAATTACAAAAATATCCAAAAAATCTTCACAATCTATCAATATTGAATAAAACACTTGTTTTTTTCTCCAAAAGTGATATTATCATAGACATCAATGTTTTTTGAAGGAGAAGAGAGAT
>JAITWL010000053.1 GCA_031285285.1 Deferribacteraceae bacterium
CGCTTAATGAAGCTACGCAAGGCAAGCCGCAGGCACTAATATATTATTTCAGCGATCTTCAACGGCACAAGATAGAGCAGGGATTAAACTTGCGAGATGTGACAAATGCTTCGCTAGAGCAGGTAGCAGGCATATTGCTAAATCGAATCAACACTGCTGAGCGCGAACGTAGCGAAAAAGAAGCAAGGCAAAAGACACTGAATGACAACCGCAATAAAGTGGGCATTATCACTATCAGCTATCTGCACCAGCTCAAGGATATTTTGATCAACCGCATGCAAGGCAAGATGGCAATCGCGATGCTGCCAAGCAATAAAATAGGCAATAAAGAAGCGCTTCTATCTCAATATGCTGAGCAGCACAGCTATTATTTTAATAACTCACTGCCAAGAGGCTTTATAGTCTTAGGTATGCAGGTATCAGATAATGCGAGCTATCAGCTATTGGTGTCAATCCACCACTATGGCTATGATGATGCGACACTAGCCATAGGCGCAATCTTTCACACTGTGAAGCGCGAAGAAGACAATAACACCAGTACAACAACATCGCTTAGCACCTCGCCACATATCATCTCCATAGCCGAAGATGATATCTCATCAAAAGAAAAGAATATAAAGCTATTTTTAGAGGATACATTATCAGCCATGATGGCGCAGATTGCGAGCGAAATTAATTAGACAATGAAAACGCTATTCACAAGGCGCAGCCGCAATCTTAGCTTTGGTGGGTCGACATGATAATAGTAATCTTTGTTTTGATAGTTGGCGCAATTTGTTTGGCTATGCAGCACGACAGTACTCACCCGTTGCGCATTGCCGTTGCCGTTTTACTGATACCTGTGCTCTTTTGCTTTGGCCTTTTCATGGCTTTCCTTCTAGCATTTGTCACTGGAAATGCCGTTGTTTATTGTGGTTTTTTGGCAAGCACAATTACTCTATTGATTCTTCTACCTCTAGCAATGTTAGAAATTTTGCACAAAAAGCTTCTATCAATCATTTGGGCAGTCATTGTAGTGATTTCAGTGCTAACAACCATGATTACATACCTTGTGCTGTGGGGGGTGGTAGATGTATGATCTTATCATTATTGGCGGTGGACCTGCAGGTGCCACTCTGGCACGTTTACTAAAGGGCATGAAGGTCGCCCTTATAGATAAAAAGCTGCATAGCGCACAATCTGGTGCTATATCGAGCTTTCAGAAGCCCTGCGGAGGGTTGCTATCGCCAGATGCTCAGCATGCACTGGCAAATATTGGCTTACACTTGCCTGCATCTGTGCTAGTGAAGCCTCAGCCATCATCCGTGAAGACTATCGACCTTAATTCAGGCCTTGTGCGGCACTATCCACGCAATTATATCAATATGGACAGGCATAAATTTGATATGTGGCTGCTTTCGCTAGTGCCAGAGACTGTTACATGCTTTGCTGGCCGCTGCACAAAGATTGAGCAGGATAATGGCGAATATGTACTCACCTTAATCGCGCCAGAAGAGCCTAGGCAGCTCCGCGCTAAATATATCGTGGGTGCGGATGGGGCATATTCTATAGTGCGTAGGACGATTATGCCATACAAGTCGCGCATCAAAAAATATACGGCTATCCAGCAGTGGTTTCTGCGTGATGCAAGCGAACCAAGCGACTACATCGCAGCATTCGATAATAGCCTTACTGATAGCTATGCTTGGGGCTTAGATAAGGATGAGCACTTCATCTTTGGTGCAGCACTGCCAGCCAAAAATGCAAAGCATGATTTTGAGGCACTGAAAGAAAAGATGTGTGCATATGGCTATAGTTTTAGCAAACTCGTGAAAACAGAGTGCTGTCAAGTATTAACACCACTGCATTTCTCAGATACCTTTTCTGGCAACGGTAATGCATTTTTGATAGGCGAAGCAGGCGGCTTTATCAGCCCAAGTTCGCTAGAAGGCATAAGCTATGCTCTGAATACGGCTGCTATACTTGCAAAAGTGCTTATGACTGAGCCAGAGCCCAATCGCTTGGCAGCATACAAGAAGAATCTGCTCGGCCTGCGTCTAAAACTGATGTTAAAGCAGCTCAAGATGCCATTCATGTATAATAAGCAATTGCGCAGATTGGTGATGAAGAGTGGTGTGACAGCAGTTAAATAAAAATCGCCATTTGTTTTATTGTTTTTATCTCGTTTTCAGTGTAGAATCATTAAATTGTATGATAGGAGTTTCTTGCAGATGATGAGATTTGTTACTGTATTTTTGACTGTGTTTCTTCTTTGCCTTGTGGGTTGCCGTAAGGATAAAGTGGCTGATGAACCGCGCCCGCCTACTGTGCAGGAAATAAACTTTGGCGATAAGCTTATTGTTGGCGGAGTATCAGAGCCGTTAAATCTCATCCCATTGCTGGCGAACGATAATAGCTCAAAGGTAGTTGCATCCCTCATCTATAATGGGCTTGTAAAGCTTGATAGCAATATGAATACTGTTGGAGACTTGGCTGAGCGCTGGGAACTGTCAGAAGACGGCCGCAGCATCACATTTCATCTGCGGCAGGATGTATATTGGCATGATGGCATGCAGTTTACAGCAGATGATGTCCTTTTCACCCATGCTTTCATAGTGGACACAGGGCTTCCAGCGCTCTATGCTGATGAATTTAAAAAGATTGTGGCTATATCTGCTATGGGAAAGTATACCATCATGGTGGAATATGAAAAGCTAACTATGCCAGCGCTTTTGAGCTGGAGTGTGCCGATCATGCCTAAGCACCTTTTTGATACAGTCGCGCCAACAAAATCACCATTGCAGAAAGCGCCTGTCGGCACAGGCCCATATATTTTTGATAATTGGACATTTGGCGAAAGCATCAGCCTGCGCGCAAATAAAGCATATTTTGCAGGCACGCCAGGCATCGCAGAGCTGGAGTTTCGCTATTATAATGATCAGGATAGCGCTTATAAGGAGCTTAGCTCAGGTAAGCTAGATATGTTAAGCGTTAGTCCAGAATCTGAAAGCACTGCAGGGCTGAACGAGTATAGTTTTCCTAGCTCTTACAGCTATATTGGCTATAATTTTTTGAGGCGACCATTCAATGAGCCGCCAGTGCGCGAGGCGCTGAGCTTGGCTGTGGATAGAGTGACCATTATACAAACTGCGCTAGCAGGTCATGGGCGCTTGACAGAAGGTCCTTATCTGCCAGACACCTACTGGTATAACGATCAACTAAAAAGCACAGCCTACAATCCAGCACAAGCAGCGACTCTGCTTGATGAAGCAGGCTGGACACTCAATAAAGACGGCCTTCGCATGAAAGGCAAACAGGCGCTACGTGTGACACTATTGACCAACGATAATCCAGTACGCATACAGATAGCAGAGCAAATTCGAGATAGCTGGCAGGCGCTTGGCGTGGAAGTGGAGCTGAAAACACAATC
>JAITWL010000154.1 GCA_031285285.1 Deferribacteraceae bacterium
CATCGACCTCTTGGAACCATACACCAAAGGTGGCAAGACTGGCCTCTTCGGTGGTGCTGGCGTTGGCAAGACGGTTATCATCATGGAGCTGATTAATAACATCGCCAAGCAATATGGCGGTTACTCAGTGTTTGCTGGCGTTGGCGAGCGTACACGTGAGGGGAATGACCTCTATAACGAATTCCAAGAATCTAAGATTCTGGATAAAGTTGCCCTAGTGTATGGGCAGATGAATGAGCCGCCAGGTGCACGTATGCGCGTGGCTTTGACAGGCCTCACAATCTGCGAATACTTTCGCGATCAAGGAAACGACGTACTCCTCTTTGTGGATAATATATTCCGCTTCACTCAGGCTGGCTCGGAAGTGTCAGCGCTGCTTGGGCGTATGCCTTCGGCGGTTGGCTATCAGCCAACGCTTGGCACAGAGATGGGCGAGCTGCAAGAGCGGATCACATCTACTAAGAAAGGCTCTATTACGTCTGTACAAGCTGTATATGTGCCAGCGGACGACCTTACCGACCCTGCACCAGCGACAACCTTTGCTCACCTTGATGCAACGACGGTGCTTTCAAGGGCGATTGCCGAGCTTGGTATCTATCCTGCGGTTGACCCGCTCGATTCCACTTCGCGTATCCTAGATCCGCTGGTGGTAGGCGAGGAACATTATCGCACTGCGCGCGCCGTGCAATCGGTGCTCCAGCGCTATAAAGAGCTGCAAGATATCATTGCAATCCTTGGTATGGAAGAGCTTTCCGAAGAGGATAAGCTGACCGTCTCCCGTGCGCGAAAAATTCAGCGCTTCCTCTCGCAGCCTTTCCACGTTGCGGAGCAGTTTACAGGCATCCAAGGCCGCTATGTATCAGTGAAAGATACAATCAAGGGCTTTAATATGATCCTGAATGGCGATTGCGACCAGCTGCCAGAGCAGGCATTCTTCCTCTGTGGTGGCATCGAAGAAGTGTTCCAAAAAGCTGAGGAAATGACAGCGAAAGCGAAATAAAGTTTATGGTGTTAACATGGGCGAGCAAATGCTTGCCCATGTTGCATGAATGTACCCGCAATTGAGGGTTCATGATGATACAAATTCTTCAAGGCGACATAACTAAACTAATTGTTGATTGTATTGTTAACGCAGCAAATTCATCGCTTCTAGGTGGTGGAGGCGTAGATGGTGCTATCCATCGCGCAGCAGGCGCAGAGCTAGTGGCGGAATGTCGCTTGCTTAGCGGATGCAAAACTGGCGAAGCCAAGATTACCAAGGGTTACAAGCTGCCAGCGAAGCATGTGATCCATACCGTTGGCCCAGTTTATCAAGATGGCGTACATGGCGAACCTGAGCTGCTGAGATCTTGCTATCGTAAATCGCTGGAGCTTGCTGTGCAGCATGGGATCAAGACGATTGCCTTCCCGTGTATCAGCACTGGCATATATCATTATCCTTTTGATGCGGCTTGCAAGCTTGCGCTGGGCGAGATACGAGATTTTTTAAAGCAAAATGACAGCATTGATAAAGTTATCCTTTGCTGTTATAGCGGCACTGATTATACACGATATGTGCAGCTATCAGCATTGTAAGCAGGGGGTTCTGCGATGCTCGTCAATATTATGTTTTGGCGCGAGGCTGTGTTGTCATGAAACAAAAAATGACGTCTTTGCCCACAATTTATTAGGAACGCGATACGCTATAATTCCCCATTTTAGCGTCCCCCATTGGATTAATTGCTGGATTGCCGCGCTCGCAATGACACTGTGATAGTTAAAAGACTTGATCTTATTACCAAATGTGTTACACTGTAATTACGGAGGCTAAGATGTCTACAACCTTTACAATGAGACTAGATGATGGACAAAAAGCCATTATTGCGGAATTTGCCTCAATGCATGGCAAGTCAATGTCTGAGTTTATGCTTGAGGCGGCACTTGATGTGATTGAGGATGCAACAGATTTGCGCGACTGGAAAGTTGCCAAAGCTGAATTTGATGAAAATCCGATAGTCTATAGCAATGATGAAATTATGAAAGAATTTAAGTTGCGCTGATGTGGGAATTGCAATACTCAGATAAAGCGAAAAAACAGCTTCAAAAACTTGGTGAAGTGCAGCGTGCAATAATACTTGCTTGGATGGATAAAAACATTGCAGGTTGCGATGATCCCAGAGTGCATGGCAAAGGTCTTGTAGGCGATCGCTCTGGGGAGTGGCGGTATCGTATTGGTGACTATCGTGTATTATGCGAAATCAATGAGGGCAAGCTTCTAGTGCTTGCGTTTAGCATTAGTCATAGAAGTAAAGCATATAAGTGAGCATAAAAATGAAACATTTGTGGTTTAACGATTTTCCTAAATTTTCTTTTGAAGATGTTGCTATCGCAGAGATTGAATTGAGGATCTCATTTGCGTGGGATTTTAAACAAGATAACTTTATTGAAGCATTGCAAGCGGCTGGTTTCACAGAAAATGCGTTTAAAGATGGCTATGGCAAGATACAGCATTATTATGAACCTCCTGAGCCTGATGATGAAGATGAAGAATATGTCGAAACAAGAGTCTATGTTAGGGGAAATGATGTAGGTGTTGATTATCTGCTAGAGGGTGAAGAAATGTCGCTAGCTGAGTTGCCACTATCTATAACCAGCCTTTTATTGACTAACTTGCCTATGTCATTAGCAGAGATGGATAATTTTGGCAAAGTTAACGAAGTCTATATTAGCCTTGAGCTTAGCGGCGATTTTGACCTTGATGATTATATTAAAGCCCTAGAAGAAGCACAGTTTCAAAGTATGTTTAAAAATGAGGAAGATGAGGACTATCCCACCTATGTTTATACCAAGGGCGAGAACCTCAGCTGGGAATTTGCTGTCACAGATGTCGGCTGGTATCCAATGTCATGGACTGAGCGAAGATAGGAAGGCAAGATGGCTATCAAATATAATGTAAATAGTTGCGAAATACTGGAGCTTTTAGTTGATGATGCCCATAAAGAGAGCTTTACAGAGGCTGAGATCAAGGATTTTGAGGCTGAGATCGGCGCACAGCTGCCACAATCTTGTCGCGACTTTATGAAACATGAAGATGATATGCACTTGCTCAATATGGAAGGCTGTTGCAGGTTTTTATCACATAATATCTTGCAAGAAGATTTGAAAGAAATGCAAGAAGAATTAGCTGATTATGAACAAGAGGACGAGCCTGACGAATATTATGAAGTGTACTCTAAATTAAACAAGCTACCTGTTGAGCAATGGGGGCAAGTAACAGATAACTACCTCTTGCTTTGGAATGAAAATCAAGGAATATGGCATGCTGGAGTGCTGCTAAGCGATTTGCAGGCAGGCGTAGAGAATCCAGCAGTCTATATATCCACAGAAGAGGATTTCATTAGCTTTAGGAAAGAATTTAATAGCGTTGAAGACTTTCTGCAAGCTGTTATGATAGGTGATAGCATTGGTTATCGCTCAGATGAGCTGATCCGTGGGCAGGAGCAAATCAAGGCGGCGCTAGCTAAGCAAGGTATTGATTTTGCACAATTGCGAGTGAAGCATGAATACTCAAGCGGGCGTGCTTTTTATATGGGCAATTGTATTTTGAATCAAGACACGCTCTATTACTACTTTGAGAATGCGAATGATAAAAAAGGCAGGCTCATTGTTGCAGAGCGAGGCTCTCGGCGAACACGGCACTAGGAAGCGCCGCTGGTGGTTTATCGCTCCGATATAGAGGGTTTACGCGCTTTTGCCGTTGTAGCTATTGTGCTTTTTCATGCTGGTTACGGCATCTATCCTGCTGGTTTCATCGGGGTGGATATTTTCTTTGTAATCTCGGGTTTTTTGATAGCTTCTGGCATCCGCCAGAGCATAGAGGCTGGCCAGTTTAAGCTTTTAGCCTTTTATAAACGTCGCCTATGGCGCATACAGCCGCTCTTATTCAGCTTAATGATTGTTGCGGCCTTCTTTGAATATCACTATGCTGGCGCTGGCGACCTAAATGCCTTTGCTGACAGCCTCAAGAGCCTAAGCCTATTTGAATCTAATCAATATTTTGGTTCACTTGATTTTGGCTACTTTGCCGATGACACATCCATAATGCCGCTCTTGCACACTTGGTCGCTCTCGATGGAGTGGAAGTGGTATTTCTTCCTGCCTTTGCTGCTGCTCTTATTTGTGAATAATATCGGCAAGCGGCTCTTGCCTTGGT
>JAITWL010000210.1 GCA_031285285.1 Deferribacteraceae bacterium
AAGCGATAGATAAGCTCAATGACCTTAATAAAGATGATAAGCTTTATTTTCAGCAAAAATTGACAGAAGCTGATTGGTCTGTATCTTTCAGAATTAATGAAAAATCTATATTACAAGAGGCCTATAAAAGCCTAAATTTAAGCCTGATAGTGTTTGGCATCAGTCTTCTGTCTATGATTTTGCTTTTGTGGATACGTTTACATAATGATACTGAGACTAGCGCTGAGGCTACACAAGATCAATTCAGAGTCGAAAAACTCACCAATCGAGAGCGCCAAGTTATTGAGATATTGATTCAAGGCAAAACAGATAAAGAAATCGCGGGTATACTAAATATTTCAGCGGGCACTGTGTACACGCACCTCAAGCGTATATACCAAAAGACTAATTCTGCTGGCCGTTTAGCCTTGATAAATAAAATTAAAGAGCAAAAAGTGTCAAATGATTAAGCCAAGGGTCAGGGTCATTCTGTTCTCAATAAAAAATGTTTCCATTCCGTCATTGCGAGGAGTCTTCGACGTGGCAATCTAGGCTTCATGATTATGATGGCCTTTGGCCGACAGCTATCCTGGGGTCTAGATTGCTTCGCAGAGCCTCGCAATGACGTAATGGGAACATTTTTTATTGAGAACAGAACAGCCAAGGGTGGCGAACCACCCTTTACCGAAAAAAGGTAGGCTTTACTTAAATTCTGACACCTTAATATCTTTGCGACGTTTGATCAAAAATGCAGGCTTGGTTTCGTTCTCATTTTGATAAGCGTATGGGAAATCAGTTGCATTCATGCGCACTGCATCAGGATATTTCTTCTGCAGCTCGGCCAAGTCGCCGCAATCAAGCGCGAACACTGGGCACGCGCCCACACAGGCTGGCGCAAGGCTATCTTGCAAGCGTTCCCAACAGAAGGTGCACTTTTGCGCTGGGTGAGCGATTTTCCAAGCTTCTTTTTGCGTTGGTTCTTGCCCATCATTGGCTATCTGAGGTGCTGAAAATGGGCACATCATGAGGCAGGCTTGCAGATTTTCGCACTTGTGCCTATCTATCAGCACTATGCCATTATCCATTTTTTCAATAGCACCCACTTCGCAAGCGCTCACGCACACTGGCTCTTCACAGTGGTTGCAGCTCATGCTGAGATTTTCAAACACTGACTTGCCATTTTCGTGATTTTGCTGATTCCTCCAGCGCACAGCGCCTGGGTTCACCTGATTATAGTCTTTGCAGGCCACAGTGCAAGCATTGCAGCCGATACATCTAGATTGATCATAATAAAATGCGTATTGCATAAAATTCTCCGTTTTTATCAGATGCGCCACATCGTGTGGCGCAGCGTCCATGCTGGCTTCACGCGGCATTGGCCGCGACAACCCCCTAACCCCTTCTAGGGGAGCATAGGAGTTATTTAACTACTGTTATCTTGACCATTGCCGATTGCTGCGCGTTGCCGTGGTCGATTCGCGAAGGTTTTGTTGCCATCAGTGTGTTGCAATTGCCACCAACATCCACCGTTTTGCCGCCTATTGTGCGTGGATCGTACCAGCAGCCTTGGTGTAAGCCTACAAAGCCAGGCACGCAGCGGGCTGTCTTGCGGATAACGCAGTATACAGCGCCTATCTCATTCTCCACGCGCACCAATGAGCCGTCTGCTATATCTTTGAAGTCTTCATCATTCACCCAAATCTCGGTATATGAGGCTTTAGAAGGATCAATTGGCAGGCCATTAGGGCCTATTAAGCTATTCAAGGCTGGATAGCTCACATCATCACCGCTGCTAGTGGCATAGCTGTCCCAATCATTGCCAGAATATAGGCCACCACCAAGCACTTGATGTGTCAGCTCGCGTAGATATGGATTCTCAGCCTGTGATGAGTGTGCACGGAAGCGATCGTGAGTGGTCGTAAGCAGATAGCGGCCACTCAGCGCGCTAGCATCGCGCAGGCCATATGCTTCTACAAAATAGTCTCTATAATCGAAATACATCGCTATAGGATAGACTATCGGGTCACCTTCGCTATCCACATTGCTCTGGCCCTGCTCTGCCACTGGCAGCCAGCCATGCCACTTGCTATAAAGATTCTCATAGCGCCACACTAGCGAGCCAGACTATACATGAAAGCGTGCTGATTGGTGTGGACAGCTTACAGTTTCTGCAAACTCATCTCTGCCAAAGCCATAGATGGTGTTGTGATCTGCGCTCACTACTCCAGCATAGAAAGGAGTGCTGGCCTTATCAGCAGAGGCAAGATACGTATCAAGTTTCATGCGTAGTTCGCTCTTAGTGGGCGCTGTTGGCGTATCTGTGCTAGGTTTCGATGGTGAGAATGGCTTCTTGATGAAGTCTTCCCAAGATTTACCCACTTTAGTTTTGAGATTCTTATTAAATTTATCGCGAACCACATCGCCAAAGCTGCTATCGGCATTCAAGCCCGTGAAGAGCTTCGCAGCCTCTTCGCCTGCATATACTTTCACCCATTCGCGAGCAAAATCCCATGCTGGCAGCGCTTCCCCGGGCGCATCGATGGCTTTATCCACGTATAGGTTACCACTGGCTTCGATGCCAATAAAATCGTGCTGCTCCCAAGCTGTGGCGGCTGGCAACACATAGTCCGCATAGCGTGCGGAAGGGCTCATAAAGTTATCAAAGCAGACCATATAGAAGGCGTCTTTGGCATCCACATTGAGGCGCGGATTGGTATAGCCGTATGTAGGAAGGTTTTTAAACATTGCTGCTGAGTCTATCGGGTTTGGGTGCTGGTTTACAGGGATATTACCCGCAGAATTCAAGATGAAGCGGAAGCCAGCATACTTTGGCTTAGCGTTTTCTGCGCGACCTTCATAGTCGAAATAAGTCCGCCCATCAACTGTATATGTGGCTGGCGCGCTGCTACCAGGAGTGAGATGGCGTGTAATAAGGGATTTTACACCGCCATCTGATGCGTATGCGCGTCCAGTAGCTGGCCCCTGTTTCCAATCGGGTATATTATGCTTGTAGCCATTCTTTCTTAGCTGATCGCCGAAGGCAAATTTAATGGCAGTGTGCCATTGCACCACCGAAGGCATTGGATGCTGCGGCATAGCAGGGATATCCGCCCAAGTGCTTGGGGTCACATCGGCTGTGGTGAGCTGATTCGGATCGTCAGTCTTCACACGGTTTATACGCTTATTGGCTATGCCAGTGCCATTTATACCCCAGTTCTTCGTAGCTATGAGCAGTGTCTGTATTGCAAATAGAGTGGTGCAGCCTTCTGCTTGCTTGAGCTGGCCGCCAGACCATTCATTCCAGATAGGCTGGTCGAGTTTGCCAGCTGTGGCATACATCTTAGCTAGCTCTTTGATGCGATCAGCTGGTATGCCTGTGATTGCAGAAGCCCACTCGGCTGTCTTAGGCGTTTTCATTGCCTTTTTGTATTCGAATACTGTTTTGCCAGCGCGGTCGTTATATGAGCAAGTGGCTATATTGCGGGCTGAGCCTGCAAATTTAGTAGCAATATAGTTGCTATTGCCATATACAAGCTTAGTTAAACGATCGTCATTACCCATGATATAGGCCGATAGCGACTTACCAGCAGGCACAGCCTCAATCTTGCGATAGCCTTCTGTGGCCTCAAGCGCTATCTCGCCCTTGTCGCTGATCCAATATTCTGGCGAATCAAAGAAGCCATAGACCATAGTGTCAAGGTAATCAAGGTCGAGCCAACGCTCATCTTCAGGCTTGAGGCTGCCATCTACATTGACGGTATTAATGATCATCTCATGCAGCATGCCATGAACTAGCGCCACATCTGTGTATGGCCTTGAGCGAATCCACTCATCGGCGATGGTGAGGCCACTTTCAGAGAATTCAGGGCCGATAAAAAGCACTTTAGCCTCAGCATCACGCTTTTTCATATCCTCTACACCCTTGATCCACGGGTAAGCAAAGGGGTTGTGAGTGGTGGGGATATTAGAGCCCCAAAGCACGAGGTATTTATTAGTGCCTGCGATATCATTGGCTGTAGGGTTTTGGTTAATCATGCCAGAGTACGCAGGGCCATAAGCGCCCATATATGAACCTTGGTGAAATGAGTAATCCGAGGTATACGCCGTAGAGCCGCCAAGGAGGCGCAAAGCAGGTGCCATATTATCATCATCTTGCGATTTAAACACGCCAGTGTAGCTGCCTGATTGGAAAGGTGAGGCTATTGCACCACAGGCATAGATAGAGTGAAATGCTTCTGGGCCATATTCAGCCTGCACAGCTTTGAGCCGCTCTGTGATCTCTGTGAGCGCCTCTTGCCAAGAGATACGCACAAAGCCTGTCATGTCTCCACGCTCTTTCACTTGCTTTAGAGGATATTTGAGGCGCCCAGGATGGTATAGGCGGCCTTTGTAGCCACGGCAACGTGCGCAGGCGCGGCTCTGAGTGCAATTGCGATTTGTTGTGTCGATAGCTGTGCCATCATAGGCTGTAGCGCTTTCGTCTGTCAAGAAGCGCACTATACGGCCATTTTCCATCTGAGCCTTGGTTATGCAGCGCCCACCGCAATTGTGATTAGTTGTGCCATAGATATAGGCAGGATCTTTGGAATAAAAATCTGCGCCAAAACGATCTTTATCAATGGCGAAGGCTGTAGATGGGCTTGCAGTCTGCGTCTTATTGCTTGTGCATCCGTAGATGGCAAGCCCCGCTGCTGCTGCGACGCTAGCACCTAGAAAGCTGCGACGCGAAAGCTTCAATTTTGTAGTATCCATACTTTTTCCTTCCTTAGCCCTAAATTAGCAGGGCTTCTTTACTGCAAATTAACATATAAGGGAAGAAAAGTACAAGAACTAGATGCTAGAATTATCGCCAAAAATATGATCTACAAATCTTTAAGTTGAAAGCTTTGCCTTTTTGTGATAATCTACTGGCAATTAATATTGAGGTAAAAAATGGAAGCTCTTTTCACTGCTGATGCGTTAACCACCCTTTTGACACTTTCTGTGTTGGAGATTGTGCTGGGTGTGGATAACTTGGTTATGATTGCTATTCTTGTGAGTGCTCTTGACAAAGATCACCAAAATATTGCACGTAGGCTTGGTATTGCGTTTGCGCTTATCACTCGTGTTATTCTCCTATCTATGATGTCTTGGCTGGCTAGCTTGACAGAGCCTCTCTTTCATATAGGTGCACATGCTGTGTCGGTGCGCGATCTGGTGCTATTTCTTGGTGGGGTTGTCCTCTTTTATAAAGGCAGCAAAGAGTTGTTTGAGATGCGTCATCCAGATGAGCATCGCGAGGAAGCCCGCGCTGGCAGCAATAGCGTGGTCAAGGTGGCGCTCACTATTGGTCTATTCGACATAGTATTCTCGCTTGATTCGGTAATCACAGCTATTGGCATGTCAAATCAGTTGCCAATCATGATCACTGCTGTCTGTCTCGCAATGGCTGTGATGCTTTTCGCATCTGGTCCTGTGATACGTGTCATCAATGCCTTTATGCAGATCAAAGTGCTAGCGCTATGTTTCTTGCTATTGATAGGCGTTATGCTAGTTTGCAATGGTAGCGGGGCACATATCCCTAAAGGCTATATATATGCTGGTATGGGGTTTTCTGCGCTTACACAAGTATGCTTAATAAGGCTTATGAATGCTCACAAACAAACTAAGATGATAGTGTTAGCTTTTAGCATCTTGCTTGTGAGCGCTGTTATGCTTCTCTTGCATGCTCCTGTAGGTTATATCTTGGTGGGTATTGGTTTTGCGGCATTCACTCAGGTATGCGAAATCTGGATAGCAACAAGCCGCAGGAAATTTGAAGAAAATAATAAGTGAAGCTAGTTGCTGGTATCGACGAAGTAGGCCGCGGTTGCCTTGCAGGGCCAGTGGTGGCCTGCGCGGTGATCCTGCCAGATGATTACAATAATGTGGAGATCAAAGATTCAAAGAAGCTCTCAGCCAAAAAGCGAGAGCTTCTCTATGATATCATCCTTGCAAACGCCCTTGCAGTCGGCTTGGGCGTAGTCTGCAATAAATTAATCGACACTATAGGCATAGTGCCAGCCACTAAGCAGGCCATGCATTACGCCCTTACGCGCCTATCCTTGCAGCCAAGCGAGATAGTGATTGATGCTGTCAGCCTAAATAATCTACCTTGCCCACATATACACCCATTTAAAGCCGAAGATAGCTATCAGTGCGTAGCTGCGGCCTCAATAGTAGCCAAAGTATACAGAGATAGGCTGATGAGCAGGCTTGCGCCACTATATCCCGTGTATGGCTGGGGTAGCAACAAGGGCTATGGCAGCCAACAACATATGAACGCTATACGTGAGCATGGGCACACAGAGCTGCATAGGTTGAGCTTTATTAAGAATATATAATGAAGATTACTTTATCCAAAACCCATCATACACAAACGCAGGGCTAAGCCTCTCGCAGTCCGTTTCATTAACGCCAGATTTACGCATCACGCTATATTTTGCTTGATCAGTAAAAACATTCTTATTGATCGTATAGGAAATTTTTTCCGTATTTTACTTGTGTAATATTTTAATTTGTAATATTATAATTTAGAAGGACTATTCATATATGGATCGCAAGATACTATTAGTTGATGATGATGACAATATGCGTGAGGCGCTGCGGGAGACCGTGCAGCGCATGAATATCGCTGAGGTTGATACAGCTATCAATGGCCGAGATGGCTATGCCAAGGCCACTAGCACCCTATACGATCTGATTATCAGCGATATGCGCATGCCTGATATAGATGGGCTGACAATGTTCGAGATGCTGAAGGTCACAGGCATAGAAACGCCTGTCTGCTTCATCACGGCCTATGGCACAGTGAATGGCGCTGTGGAAGCACTCAAGCAGGGCGCTTATGACTATATTTTAAAACCATTTTCGCCAGAAGTTATCGAGGAGCTGATTCGCCGCACATTCAATCTGCAAAGCATTGGCAAGATTCGTCCTGCCGATCGCCGCGGCACTATCTATAAAAGCGCGTATATGGCGCACGTATTCAGTCTTGCGCGCGAAGTCGCCCGTAGCGAAGCCACAGTGCTTATCACAGGCGAATCAGGCACTGGCAAAGAAGTGTTAGCGCGCTTTATACACGAGAGCAGCCTGCGCGGCGAAGGCTCGTTCATAGCAGTGAATTGCGCCGCTATCCCTGATAACTTGCTCGAAAGTGAGCTATTTGGCTATGAAAAAGGCGCTTTCACAGGCGCAAATAGCCGTAAACTTGGTAAATTTGAGCTAGCTACCGATGGCACGCTGCTTCTAGATGAGCTTGGCGAGATTCCGCTGCACTTGCAACCAAAGCTGCTGCGTGTGCTGCAAGAGAAAGAAGTGGAACGCCTTGGCGGCGAAAAGACACAGAAGATTAACACTCGCATACTCGCTACCACCAATAAAAACTTAAAAGAGCTGGTGGCAAAGGGTGAATTTCGCGAGGATCTATACTATCGACTCAATGTGATCAGCATGGAGCTGCCGCCCTTGCGCGATAGGAAGGAAGATTTGCCAGATCTGGTAAGCTTCTTTGTGGAAAAATATTCCGACCTTAACCATAAACCATTGAAAACCATATCTGATGAGGCTATGCAGGCGCTAGTTGGCTATGCTTGGCCAGGCAACGTCCGCGAGCTGGAGCATACTATTGAGCGGGCTGTGGTGCTCTCGCGCACTGGCAGCATCGAGGCGCATGATCTCTTCCTGCATGGCATCACAGTGGATGGCTTTCAGCAAAGGCAGGCGTTGCTTGAGTCTGCGGACACCACCAAGCAAGATTCAGCTGATATGACGGAATCAGGGCAAGATAGCGATGAGACACTATCCATCAAAGCTGGCTCAACAATAGCTGATATGGAACGTGAGCTGATCCTCAGCACGCTTCGCAAAACGGCAGGCAACCGCACTAAAGCAGCAGAAATGCTTGGCATCACGGTGCGTACACTGCGCAATAAGCTAAGTGAATACCGCGAAGCTGGCATAGATGTGGAGATTTAGGCTTTTTTAAAAATATAGTTGCACATTCCTTTGATTTTATATATAAGACGTATGGCTTTTAA
>JAITWL010000232.1 GCA_031285285.1 Deferribacteraceae bacterium
ATATCTCCACCCGCCTATTTTGCGCTGTGCCAGCGGCAGAAGAGCTATTTTCTATTGCGGGATAGAGCGCGCCCATTCCTTTGGTCTTTACATTGGCAGCATTCATGCCGTTCTTTTCAACAATTGTAAGCACCGCTTTCGCCCTCAGGTCGGAAAGTTCAAAATTATCTTTATATGTAGCATTTGCTCCCACTGAGACATTATCCGCATGCCCATAGAGGTAGTAATTTTTTCCCTTATCGAGGGTAGCTAGCTTTGCTTCATCCTCTGTGCTAAGCGTTGGCTCAATGATGCCTAGATCAAAATAGACTGTGGCTAAGAGGGAAAGATTTGCTGGATCTGGCAAGTCCGCAGGGTAGACGCCTGCTCCCTCGGCATAGCGCGGGTCAGGCGCGGGCGTTGCGGGGATCACCACCTGCGCATTGGGTATAGGCTCGCCCAGCAGCTCATCCACAAGGCTGTTATCTGGTGCATTCAGCGATACTCGCGGCACAGTGTAGCTGTCATTCTGCACTGGTGCAGAGCCAAGCAAGCCATCCACAAGCGCGGCATCATCTTGTTTTGCTGGTGGTTCCATGTTATAATCAGAGGCTGTAAGCTCTGGCACTTCTGTATCCACTGGCACAGACTCTTTAAAAGTCAATTGCTGCATAGATATAATGCGCCAGCCATTCAGCACAACACTATCCCGCGCCTCTTTCTCCGATGGCGCATAGACCTCCATCACGGTAGTCATGCCTGAGCGGGCATTCTCTAGCGTGATCTCAAAGCGGTAGCGGTCTTGCTGCGCCTGCGCTAGAATTAAGCCTGCTGGCTCCGCGATTAAGCCTGCTGGCTGCGCGATTAAGCCTGTGGGCTGAGCATAACTAACGCCACCAGTAATATGGCCTACGCTCAATATTGCGCTCAACAGGAGTATGAGGAATGAAACGCACATTCCCATTTTGAAGTTCATAATCCCTCAATGCTTGATCATAATTTTTATTATCATACGTTTTCAACACCTTTAAGCTATGGATGTAGTCTTCCCCACCATTATACTTGAGGAAGGCGGCTGGCTCAAGCTTCGATGCTGTCTGAAAGCTTGTCTGTGCCGTGACCACCTCATATACATACACAAATCCACTCCTAGCCTTGTTGGATGCCAGCACCTGAGTGTCAAATACTAAAATAAGAGCAGCTATAAAAACTAATATCTTCATGCTAGCTTATTCGGCATAATCTATGTGCTAGATAAGCTATTTCTTCCCAATCATTCCCCTTCAGCGGAAGGGGAATTATAAGCATCTTTTGTTTCGTGACAACTCAAGCTATCAGTGGCGCAATAATCAGTGCCACAATGCTCATCAGCTTGATGACGATATTAAGCGCTGGGCCAGACGTATCTTTGAATGGATCACCGACAGTATCGCCTACCACCGCAGCTTTGTGTGCGTCTGTACCTTTCTTTTCGCCTGCTACGTCGCCTTTCTCAATGGCTTTCTTCGCATTATCCCATGCGCCACCAGCGTTCGCCATCAGCAAGGCTAAAAGTACGCCTACCACTGTCGCCCCAGCCAGAGTACCACCTAGCGCTTCTTTACCTAGGCAAAAGCCCACGAGCACAGGCGCTATCACAGCTGTGAGGCCAGGAAGTATCATCTCGCGTAGAGATGCAGCAGTTGAGATATCTACGCAACGTTTAGAATCAGGTTTGACGCCTGCTTTGCCTTCCAATAGCCCTGGTATCTCACGAAACTGGCGGCGAATCTCTTCCACCATCGCGCCAGCAGCTTTGCCGACAGATGTCATAGTCATCGCAGCCACTATAAATGGCAAGCAGCCGCCTATAAATAAGCCTATAACTACTTGAGGATTGGTCAAGTTGATACTAGTCAAATTAGCGCTAGTCGCATAAGCAGCGAAAAGTGCAAGCGCTGTGAGTGCAGCTGAGCCAATAGCAAAGCCTTTACCCATTGCCGCAGTGGTGTTGCCTAGTGCATCAAGGTTATCAGTGATTGAGCGCACATCAGGTCCAAGGCCGCTCATCTCTGAGATGCCGCCTGCGTTATCTGCAATCGGACCATATGCATCGACAGTCATGGTGATACCAACAGTTGCCAGCATGCCCACAGCAGCAATTGCAATGCCAAAAAGCCCTGCAAAATGGTTTGCGCCAAAGATTGCCACGCAGATAATAAGCATAGGTACTACGGCTGACTCAAGGCCGACAGCCATACCGCTGATGATATTTGTCGCAGGGCCAGTCTTGGAAGCCTCTGTAATACGGAACATTGGTTTAGAAGATGTATAATACTCAGTCACAAGGCCTATTAGCGTGCCACATACTGTGCCAAATAATACTGCCCAGTAGATCCCAGTCGAGAAACCAAGCATTTGCACTATGAAATAAGCTACTACGAGGAATGAGATGCTGCCAATGAAAGCTGCATAACGAAGCGCCTTAGCTGGATCCATGCTACGCAGCACAAACATTGAGAATACAGCTACTAACGAGCAGATAAAGCCTGAAGCAGCTAGATAGAGCGGCAAGCCCATTAATGAAGCACGCGCCTCCTCAGAGCCAACGCCCAAGAAGAGCATTGCTTCTGTGCCCATTGTGGCAGCAAGAGCCACAGTGGCGATGATTGAGCCAACATATGATTCAAATATATCTGCGCCCAT
>JAITWL010000258.1 GCA_031285285.1 Deferribacteraceae bacterium
TGCGAAGGCGCTTTGGATGCTCGCCAAACTGAAAGATCGCAAAGATGACACTATTATGCTTGCCCTTGTGGCAGAGGTGGAGAAGCGGGGGATCAAAGTGCTCTCACAAGCAGAAGTACTGCCAGATCTGCTTATATCAAAAGGAATATATACTCATGCCAAGCCCACGGCGGCTCAGATGGATGACATAAAATTTGGATACAAGATGGCCAAGGAAATAGCAGGGCTTGATATCGGACAGACAGTGATCATCAATAAAAAGAATGTGGTAGCTGTGGAAGCTGCTGAAGGCACTGATGCCTGCATTATGCGCGTTGGAGATTTATTGCCAGATGGCGGATTCACACTTGTGAAAGTGGCAAAGCCGCAGCAGGATGACCGCTTTGACATACCCACCATAGGTATGACTACATTAAAAAATATGGCTGCAACAAAAGGCTCTGTGATAGCCTTTGAGGCCAACAAAACATTTGTTATAGATAAAGAAGCTTGTGTCAAATTTTTAGACCAGCATGGCATAGTGCTTTTGGGCTATGATAGCAAAATGTCATAATTTTTTGCTTGCATGAACCGAAATAATCAGTAATATGGCTATTGCATATCAGGAGGCTATATATGAAACGATTTATATTGTCATTATTTTTGGGGGTTTTAGTTATGAGTGCTCAGGCTGAGGCGGCAACAGTTGTCACATTAAAAACGAATTATGGCGATATTGTTATGGAACTTTATCCAGATAAAGCACCTATAACTGTAGAAAATTTTGTCAATTATGTGGAATCAGGCTTTTATAAAGGTACTATCTTTCATCGTGTCATATCTAATTTTATGATACAAGGCGGTGGCATGACTGTCGATATGGTATCAAAATCTACAAATGCACCTATCAAGAACGAAGCCTTTAATAACTTGAAAAATTCCAAATACACTGTAGCTATGGCGCGCACGAATGACCCAGATTCGGCCACATCACAATTTTTCATAAATACTGTGGATAATTTTTTCCTTGATAAATCAGATGAAAGCGATGGCTATGCAGTTTTTGGCAAAGTGATATCTGGCACAGATGTGGTGGATAAAATTGCTAAAGTGAAAACAATACGCACTAAAGGCTACTCTGATGTGCCTGCGAAGGCTGTGGAGATCCTTGATGCCTCAGTCACTTTTGATGGCAAATAATGCAAATAATCAAGTCTTTCTTTAGCTGGATTTATTTTATATTTGCAGGCTCGCGCTGGGTTTTTGCGGGCTTTCTTCGCCTGCCTTTTGGAAAGGCGGGCGACTATTATCGTCGTATAGGCAAGCTATTCGGCCCATCAATGCTATCAGCAGTGGGTGCTACAGCGACTTTTGAAGGGCTAGAAAATCTTGACCCCAACCAATCATATATCTTTGCGGGCAACCACCAAAGCTATGTTGATATATTTATGATACAGGCGGCTATAGGCACTATCGGTATGGAAACGCTCTTTATGGCGAAGGAAGCGCTCTTTAAGATACCTTTCTTTGGTACAACAGCGCGCCAGATGGGGCTTATCCCTATTGCGCCAGATGGATCACGCGATAGAATGAAGATTCTAATTGAATCTATAAAGACGCTGCGACATGGCAACAGCTTGACAGTATTTGTGGAAGGTTCCCGCTCAAGAGACGGACAATTGCAGGCTTTCAAGAAAGGTGCCTTTCTGCTTTCGAGCCAGACGGGGCTTCCAATTGCGCCATTCGTGGTGAAAGGCACTATAGATGTGATGAGCCGTAATGATCTGCACATCCACAGGGGCAAACACTGCATTATTAGCTTTTTGCCACCTATCATGCCCGAAGGACGCTCAGCCAAAGAGCTTGCACGACTCACAGAAGAGCAAATTCACGCTGAATATGATAAATTAATGCAGGTATAATTTGAATAAAATCATTCTCGCCTTGGGCGGCAATATGGGCAATGTCACGTCGATCTTTGCTCAAGCTTTATTACAGCTGGAAGATAGCATTGAATGTATTGATGTTGCCTCAAGTTATTCTAGCCGCTCCCTTCTAAATGATGGTCAAAAAGACTATATCAATACTGTTTGCACAGGTTTAACAAAACTTAGCCCACAGGATTTATTAGCTAAGCTCAAAGAAATAGAGTGTGAATTTGGGCGTATAGATAGTGGTCATTGGCAGGCAAGACCGCTAGATATTGATATTATCGACTATAATGGCCAGATAATAGCTGAAGCTGGCCTTGATATCCCACATTTGCAGATGGCGAAGCGTGGCTTTGTCCTGCTACCATTGAAAGAATTGCGTCCAGACTATGTAGACCCACGCTCAAAGAAGAATATTGATACACTAATTGCAGAGTTGACAGATACACAAGCAACTAGAAAGTTGATATGAGTAGTAAATATTTTGATATCTTGCTGCCAGTGCCCACAGACGGTGTTTATACTTATAGATCTGCCCAAGCACTACTTTCTGGCCAGCGAGTGCTTGTGCCCTTTGGCTCAAAGCGCAGTTTAGCGGGCATTTGCCTCAAGGAAGCTGTCAAGCCAGAGTTTGACTGCAAAGATATTACCGAAGTGCTTGATGATGCGCCTTGCTTCTCGCCTGCGTGGCTTGAGCTGCTACAGCGCCTTGCTGATTACTATATTGCGCCATTAGGAGCGACCCTTCATGGCGTTATCTCACAAAAGATTCTTGCTGCTAAACCGCCAGAGCATCATGAAGCAGAATTATGCATGCAGGCTAAGCCAGAGCCTGTCACGCTATTGGCTGAGCAGGCAGCTGTTGCAGCTAACATAGCGCTGGATGGCTATTCCACGCACCTTATTCAAGGGATCACAGGCAGTGGAAAAACCGAAATCTACCTTGATCTTATGCAAAAAATTATGGCTAAGGGCAAGCAGACGCTCTACCTTGTGCCAGAAATATCCCTAACACCACAGCTTATTGATAGGCTAGCGGCGCGATTAGGCTTTAAACCACTGGTTTATCATTCTAAGCTGACAGATAAGCGCCGCAATGAAGCATTCTGGGCATGGGTTCGCAACGAACACCCTTTATTACTAGGCGCGCGAAGTGCGCTCTTTGTGCCAAGTGAGCATATAGGGCTGATTATAGTGGACGAAGAGCATGAATCAAGCTTTAAGCAAGAAGAAACACCATCATATCATCTCAGAGACATGGCTGTGCTCTATGCA
>JAITWL010000270.1 GCA_031285285.1 Deferribacteraceae bacterium
TATCCGTGGGCAAGTGATCAAGGCCACAGTGGCACTGCTGCCCGAATATCGCGATAAAGCCAGCAAGAAATTCGCCAAAGAGCTGCAACAATATGTGAAAGACAAGACTGCCTCATATAAGATGCCGCGCATTGTGGAATTTGTAAATGAGCTGCCCAAGACTACTAATGGCAAGATTAGGCGGATGAAACAGAAGACGAATGTGTAGGTGATTATTTTTTCACTTGCTATTTCTCCTGATGAAAGCTATCAAGATAAGCATCTCATATGCCGATGAGTATGTGTGAGTGTGTTTATTATGCTTATAAATCAAGTAAAAAAGCTTGTGATTCTCTGCTTCATCACCCTTGCTGCTTTGGCTTGTAGCAAGGACGGTGAGCCTGTCATCGTTGGCGGCGAGCTAACTGAGTCGATGTCGGTCACGGCTGTGGTGCAGGCGCCAGAGCCAGAGATCAGCGCTGGTAATCAGGCTTTTTTGCAGGGTGATTTCAATCAAGCTATATCATATTACGAGACGGCCATGCGGGAGAATCGCGCTGCGGCCTTCTATAATATAGGCGTTAGCCAGTATATGCTCCATAATATTGTCGCAGCCGAAGAGGCTTTTAGATCTGCTGTCATTGAAGATCCTAATTTTGATGAAGCTATAATGAATCTGGTGGCTGTTCTTGCTGAGCAAGAAAAGACTATGGAGGCCGAGCAGTATATCTCGCGACTTGTGAATAAGAGAAAGACGGCGCGTGTCTATGTGGATATGGCGAATCTTTCCATCAAGAATGGTAGCTCCGCCAAGGCGCGGCTTTATTATGAACGCGCCCTTGAGATCGACCGCCGTGAGCCCTTTGTGGTGTCTAACTATGCCAATTATCTCATATCTATAGGCGAGCTTGATGAAGGCGAGCGGATACTAAACCAGCTCGAAGTGCACGATTTCGCCGTTGTCTATAACCTTGCCTATATCGCTTGGCTGAGGGGCGATCTCAATCGCTCATTCATCCTTGCTGAGCAGGCATCTACTATGGCTGATATCAGCGAAGATGGTAATAATAAGCTGGCGGTGCTCTTCGCCATGATGAAGCGCTATAATAATGAACAGCAGGCACTTCGCAGATTGATAGCGTGGAATCCCAAGGTGGACTACCGCATACGCCTAGTCAGAAGCTATATGCATGCTGGCGATATGGATAGGGCGCAAGATGAAGTGGCAGGCTTATCCACAGACCATCCAGATGATGCAGATGCAATTATTGCAAATTATGACGTTATGATAGCGCGCAACGAGCTCACTGAGGCTGGGCGCTTCATTAGGGAATCGTATCAGCGCGTAAGTGGCGATAAGCTCTTCTATCAAACGGTGCGCCATATCAGCCTTTATGATTTTTATCCCACAGAGGCACGCACTATGCTCACTGCCGCAGCACAGCAGGATACGCCTTTTGTAAATCTTGCGCGCACAGTATACGCCTTGCGAGAGAATAACTATCCTGTCGCGGAGGCAGCGCTAGATAGGGTGCCCGAAGATACTTATAACGATTACTATAGCTATAGGAGCTTTCTGCTCCTCAAGAAGCGCTTATATAGTGCAGCGGAAGAGTTTGCGCATATGATAGATATCACCAAGCCAGAATATTTTTGGTATAATTTTGTCTTGGCGTGGAATCAGCATGATACTGAGCGTGTGCAGGAGCTATTAGCCACCCACTCGGCAGATTATGTCACAGCCACTCGCGTGCCCACATTCACATACAGCCTCAATCCTGTGGCGGCCGATATGAATCTCACATTCAAGCCCACTGGTGTGGAGCTGGCCGCGCAGCTGCTATATCCATTCTTTATAGAGCCAGATGAGATGTATCCTTTCATTTCGTTGGGCTATAAATTTTTGAAAGAAAATGAGAGCGCCCCAGCGCTAGCCGAGCTTAAAAACTCTATCACATATAGCAATGCCGTGATCGAGAATAACGAAGGCGTGGCGCTGCTCATGCAGAGCGATTATGAAGGCGCTATGGCCAAATTCACTAGCGCAGAGCCAGTGCTTGATAAAGACCCATTCGTGCAATATAATATTGGTCTAGTGGAATATCTGCTGGGCAATTCTGTCGCAGCCACAGATCGCTTTGATAGAGCAATACGGCTGAATCGATATATCGTGCCAGCCTATGTTGGCAAGGGTATCATCGCCCAACATAATAACGAGCCTACAGAGGCTAACCATTTCTTCAATGCTGCACTAACAAATGCTGATGAATACCTTGGTAGCGGCTCGCAGATAACCCTGCCAATGATAGTACAGGCGCGCTATCTAGCGCTATTGGCGCAGAATAATAGTGACCGCATCATGGATTTTGCTGAGCGTGAGCGCACAGAGAATAATTTCTCTAAAGCAATCTTGTTGCTATCAGAATATTTGCAGACAAAGGATCAGGGTCTCTTGGCGCAATTCAGCGATACTAATATTTATCGTAGCCATGAGCTTGCCTATCTCCTAAATCTTGCCGAAGGCCCTCAAGCTGAGCTTGCAGAGCAGCCTTGGGCCGATCGTAATACTATCATCACAGGCAAATACCTTTATGGCATGCGCACAGGCCAGCTGACAGAGCAATATATGCAGCCTTACATGACCAATCAGGATGTGCTGATACGGATGGTTTATCTATCAACGCTCTTGAAGGATAGAGCAGCTGGGCTTAGGTATTTGCAGACCTTATCGCGGATTGACGTGCGCTATGCGCCGCAATATCTGGCTGGGCTTTATTACTTTATCTGGGCAAAGGAATTTCCCAACGCGGAAGCATCATACACAGTGCTTGATAATATGGGTAACCAATCGCAAGAGCTGCGCTACTACACTATGCTTTATTTTCTTATTAATTATAATCAGCGCCGCTATGATGCACTGGTGGATATGTATAGAGAGGCCTTCCCCCGAGACTATCGCGGCAAGCTGATGGAAGCCGCGAAAAGCTTCCAAAATGGCGAATCCACAACCTTCCTCAGCCAGATATCAGAGCTGCTACGGGATGAGCCAGAGCTATTTGAAAAAATGCCGCTAGAGATAGATATAGACCGATTCTAATGTCGGTCTCCCGCAATAAATCCCCTTCTTTTAGAAGGGGTGTCAGGCAAAGCCTGACGGGGTAGTGATTCACAGCTTTTAACCATTGGTAATCGCTATGCATGTAAGCATTACAACTTATCGCATTAACTATGGTTACTGATTTATATTGTAATGCTTGCACGCATAATCATAGCGATGGTTTGTGACAAGTCTTCATGATTAACTGTGGACAGGCAAATGTTTTTACATCTGCCCATTATTTGCTATTAGCGCCTTATACCAATCGAAGGATTTCTTTTTGCGGCGCATGCCTGTGCCAGTGCCACCATCGTGAATATCCACATATACAAGGCCATAGCGCTTTGACATCTCTCCAGTGGAGGCAGCGACAAGGTCGATCACGCCCCACACTATGTAGCCAATCAGCGGCACGCCATCCGCTATGCCGTCTCTGGCCGCATTGATATGGGCTTGCAGATAATCTATCCTGTAATCATCATCTATAGTGCCATTCACAAGCTTATCCACTGCGCCAAGGCCGTTTTCCACTATGAATAGCGGCTTTTGATAGCGATCGTAGAGCTGGTTCATTGTGATTCGTAGACCCAGCGGGTCGATCACCCAGCCCCACTTGCTGGTGGGCAGATGCGGATTTTTCACAGATGCAACAACGTTGCCATGATTGATTTCGAGCGCCGATTTATCAAATACTGAACAGCGCGAGGCATAGTAGCTAAATGAGACAAAATCCACCGTTTCGCGCAATATCTCAGCATCGCCCGCTTCCATCTTGATTTTCACGCCTTTACGCTCGCAAAGGCTTTTCATATACGATGGATACGCGCCCCTAGCCTGCACATCCACAAAGAATGACTGCTCCTGATCGTCCTGATAGGCCTGCCACACGTCCTCTGGCTTGGGTGAGTATGGGTAGAAGCTGCCCCCAGCTATCATGCAGCCAAATTTAGCATAGGGTTGCTCTCTATCGCTAGGAAGCAGCTTGCGGCCAAGCTTCACCACCGTGGCCGCAGCCAAAAGCATATGATGCGCGGCTTGATAGATCACTTGTTGCGGATTTTCACCCTCTTGAAAGGCCAAGCCCGCGCCAGAAAAAGGGCTATGGAGCACGATATTTATCTCATTGAAAGGTATCCAATAGCCCACCAAATCGCCAAATTCTTCAAAGCAGGTCTTGGCATAAGCGCTATAAAAGCCGATAAGCCGCCTATCGCGCCAGCCGCCATACTTGCGCACAAGCCCCATAGGTATATCAAAGTGAGCAAGCGTCACAAGTATCTCCATGCCATGCCTATGGCAGCATTCAAAGAGTGAGCGATAGAAGTCTATGCCCTCCCGATTAGGCTCGCTTTCATCGCCATTGGGGTAAAGTCGCGACCAAGAAATAGATGTGCGAAAAATCTTTAGCCCCAATTCGGCCAATAGCGCGATATCCTCTGGATAACGCTTATAAAAATCAATGCCAGTATGGCTTGGATAGAATTCATCATCGCTAAGCTGTGGATCGGCAACCTTGCCAAGCTTCACA
>JAITWL010000341.1 GCA_031285285.1 Deferribacteraceae bacterium
GCTTCGTCTATGCTTGCCCAATATACACTAGACTGCACAGAATTGATAACACCATCAAAATCAAGGAATAATATCTTCATTTTTCGCTCCGATCTGATCACATCGTGGTTCACCAAGCCTGCCTTGATATAGCCACACAAAGAGGCCGTCAAAGTCGGTACATTCTACATCAATTAATGTTCGCTTATCTTCTAGATATGCATACATGACAGTCAAAAATTCCTCTGGCGATTGCTGATAGAGAGAACTGAGTGTTTCCTCATCATACCATAATAGCTCAGAAAGCAAGGCCATCTTGTGTTGATATGGTAAATCTGCTCTCATAAGCAGATCTACCTGTGTCAGCACCAATGAATCAAGAAATTCTAGCGCATTTGTGCTGTCAGATAGCATATTAGGGATGTCTTGTATGCCTGTTTCACTTATAAGCGCATCTGTGAATGGTCTATCAGTATAGAAAAGCTCTTGCTTCATGACCTCAAAATTACTCAGGGCATAATCAACTAGATCGCTATCATCCATGAAGTAGGCTGAGTTAGGGCTTTCCCAATATATATAATATGCATTCTGCTCATAGCGCAAAACTTTTGACATAATTTTATTGCTGTTTGCTATTGCTCTGACAGTCGTTGTGGTGGGTGCTGTTGTGATTACAGCACCCAATAGCCCCATGCCATCGGATGGAGCGGAAATCATACTATCCCACCACTCATCAGAATTAAAACCACTCGGTGTAGACATATTATCGCTTTTTAGGTGATATTCTAGATTATCGGCATAGCTTACAATCAAATGCAACGGTTGATCGTCTTGAATCTCTAATGCGCACGGTGTGTAGCAGCTATTGCCATCAAGCGTGACCAGCACATTATTTGCATTTGAATTAAAGTAAAATTGCTCAGTTTTACTGGCAGCACAAGCGTTAATCAGTAGTAAGCTTATTGCCAGCAAAAGCGTTTTCATGGCTATTTTCGCAACATAGCTGATTTTGCATGTGCTTGCAAGCCTTCCAGCTTGGCTAGTGTGGCTATTGCATTGGCTTGTGCCTTGATTGCCTCTGGCGAATAGTATATCAAGCTGCTGCGCTTCACAAAGTCGTACACCCCTAGTGGAGAGAAGAATCGTGCTGTGCCGCCTGTTGGCAACACGTGGTTTGGGCCTGCCAGATAGTCGCCTGCGGCTTCTGGAGTATGATGCCCCATGAATATCGCGCCTGCGTGGCGAATCTTGCGCATCAGCTCCATTGGCGAGGTCACGCATAGCTCTAGATGCTCTGGAGCTATGTCGTTGGCTATATTAGCAGCTTCATCTAAATCTTTGGCTACGATAATAGCACAATATTTTTCAGCTGATTTTGCAGCGATCTCTTTACGCGTAAGCTTGGCGAGCTGCGCCTTGAATTCAGCTTCAATAGCCTTTGCTAAGCTATCAGATGTGCATATGGCAATGGCTGAAGCTAGCTCATCATGCTCCGCCTGCGAAAGCATATCAGCTGCTACCCATTCAGGATTTGCGCTCTCGTCCGCTATTACTAATATCTCGCTTGGGCCTGCTATCATATCAATATCAACAGTGCCAAAGACCATTTTCTTGGCCAAGGCCACATAGATATTGCCAGGCCCTACGATTTTATCCACTCGAGGGATAGTTTCAGTGCCATAAGCGAGTGCAGCTACAGCCTGCGCGCCGCCTATGCGATAGATTTTATCTATGCCCACTAGATTTGCGGCCACTAGCACGGATGGATTGACTATGCCATCTGGCGTTGGGCTGACGATGATGATTTCTTTCACTCCAGCCACCATCGCAGGGATTACATTCATCAATACGCTTGATGGATAAGCCGCCTTGCCGCCAGGCACATAGACACCCACCCTATCAAGCGGTGTTATCTTTTGCCCAAGCATGACACTTCCATCTTCATAAGACCAGCTTGCTTCACGCTGCCTCTCGTGAAACTGGCGAATGCGCCAAGCAGCCAAATCAAGCTCCGCTATGCAGCCGCAATTGCTATGCGCTTTATCAAGCTCATCTTGCGTGACTAGCATTGATTCTGCTGTGAGCGTGAAGCGATCGAAGCGCTTGGTATAGTCGATCACAGCCCTATCGCCATTTTTCTTCACGTTATCTAAGATTTCAAGCACAGCTGGCAGGTATTCACCTTCAAATACACTGCCTCGGCTCAAGATTTGCTTAAATTTATCACTCTGTCTGCTAATGATCATAGTCTTGATCCCTTGATTTAATTGTGAGTATACTACACTAAACCATTCAATTTTGCATCAATTTTTTGCTTGACTATGATCGCCAGACCCTATTTGAATGTGTCAAATAGTATATTTTCCGCCCAACTGTTTAGATTGTTATAATTTTCTGCAGAGCGTTCCTTTGCGATACTGTTGGCGCCATTCTTCACCACAATACGCTTCACTGCTGGGTCATAGTGGTAAACTGTGGCAATATATATGCCTTCATGTGGGCTCACTAAGCTATAGCAAGAATTACCCATTGCTGGCAGTATTGGCTCCAGCCCAGCATATTCACGGACAATCGTCTCTGCGACTAGCTTAGCAGTTGTGTTTGCTATAACGCCTGACTTAGGCGTGTCAGTGATTGCAGGATCTATGGCATCACCAATAACATATACATCTTGAAATACATCTGATTCAAAAGTGATAGGGCTTACTGGTGCCCACTTTTTACCCTCGGGCACAAGCCCCAATTGAAAAGCCATATCGCCAGCTTTTTGATCTGGAATAAAATTGATCAGATCTGCGGTAAAGCTGCCCTTGTCAGTGACGATGGTATTTTTCGCCTTGTCATAATGTTGCACAGTTGTGCTTGGGATATAGGTCAGCACATCACCGTATAGCTCCTTGAAGCCAGCCTCAAAAAGCGGCCCTTTGGAGACAATTCCTGGATTGGGGTCGATTACTGTCAGTTTACAGTCATTCTTTTTGGCGAAATCCGCCATTAGGCTGGCTCGCTCATAAGGCCCTGGTGGGCAGCGATAAATCGCCTTCGGTATGCGGAGCAACAGGGTGCTACCTTTTTTAAGATTTTGCACCTTATCTCTAAGCTGAATTGTCTGGGCGCCAGCAATCCATGAGTGTGGGATGGCTTTCTGCATTTCACTATCAAAGCCATTTTCAACATCGTAGTCCATCCCAATCCCTGGAGAGACAATGAGTTTGTCATACATTATGCTACCTTCAGAGGTGTGAACCATCTTTTTATCAGCATCAAGGCCAGTGACCTCTGCCTGCATAAAATTGACACCATATTTATCCGCGATTACTTTGTGTGGCAGAGTGATAAAAGAAAGATCCCGCAAGCCGAAAATAACTTCATTGCTCAATGGGCAGGATGTATGTGCATCAAATCTATCTATCAGAGTGACATCCAAAGATGGATTGAGCATCTTCAAATATTTAGCGGCAGTAGAGCCTCCAAAACCTCCCCCGAGAACGACTATTTTCTTCACCGCGGGGACCTTTGTGGAACTGACAGTGAGATTGCTACAACCAGTTGTTGCAGTGATCACAGCACCTGCTGCGACTGCTTTTAAGAAAGACCGTCTTGTTATATTCATATATTCTCCCCTATTTCAAGCCAGAATAGTATTCAGCAAGAGCTTGAATATCTTCATCGCTCATATCAACTACGCCGATCATCATCGCCGCCCCGCCATCGTTGTTGCGAAGCATGTTTTTATATTCAAGCATGGCTTTGCTTAGATAGCCAGATGGCTGGCCTGAAATTCTTGGGACTTCTCTCATACTTTCCTCATGGCAACTAGAACAACTTTCTGACAAAGCCTTACCATTAGCTGCCAGCGCAGAGTCCGTTTTGTTTGTGTTTGATACCCATTGCCTTGCAGCAAACCAAGCTGCCAATGCTTCGATTTCTTCATCGTTATAACCCTTCGCAAGGGTTTGCATCAGGGTGGCATAGCGAGTTGCATCCCTCATCTCTGTCATGGTGATGGCAAGATATTCCTTGGATTGACCACTAATATAAGGGATGGTCTCCCCTGGGCCAGCACCGTTTGTGCCGTGGCAAGATGTGCAATAACTGACAAAACTTATTTCATCTGCCCATGCAGATACAGACAGTATAAATAGTAATGATAACACAGCAATAACATACCTATACATAATTTTTCCCTCCCATTTACACTAATATATAGCGTTAATTAACAATTAGTGTACTGTGCTATTAGAGGAAAGTCAACGGTTAATAGAATTAGTGTTATGATTAGTGATGTAAAATTACTTTTTAGGTGTCTTGGCCTGATTTTTCTGCATTATAATTTAAAAACCGCAATATGCACACTCTGTATACCTTTCAAAGCTGTGAGTGTTTCTTCAAGGCGTTTAAGCTGCTCCACAGAGCCATTGACAATGATTGTCTCTAGGCAAAGCTCATGGCTGACATGCACATGTGTGGTGCAAGTTATCTGCCCACCAAAATCATGCTGCACAGATGTCAGCTCAGAGCTCACTTCGTTGCTATGGTGATCATAAAGCATGGTGATTGTACCACAGACAGTGCCAACGCTATCTTGCTCCCAAGATTTTTCAGCAATGTGCTGGCGCACCAGATGGCGCAATGCAAGCGAGCGATTGGCAAAGCCCGATCGCTCAATTAAACTATCAAATTCTTCTAGTAGCGATGCTGGCATCGCTACACCAAAGCGGATGAGTTCGTTCATTGAGCCCTATTCCCCAATCATATCCTCATCATATTCATCTTCGCTTATGCATGAATCAAAGAAATCTTCCAATGTTCCAAATTCAGATGTCTCATAGCCTGTACTAAAGAAGAAATCTCGTCCTGAGGCTACCCTGCCGTTTAAATTAAAATTTAATGCAGCCTCTGGAGACATTGTCTTATATACTGTGGGGTTATCAGGATTTTCATCTGACAATGATATGAAATAAAGTCGCTCATACTCACCTAGAGCTATAAATAAGAAATCGCTTGCTTCTTTGTTAAATTGTTGTTTAAAATTCTTCTTTGCTGTGTCTTTAAATGCGTTCCACTCGTCTTCGGCCCAGTCGCCAGCATCACCATAAGGCAATAGACTTACATTCCATAGCAGAATGTCGCCATACTCATCACACAATTCAGCATCGCCCATCAATTCATCATCATCAAATTCGATGCTCTGCATATCTTCTAGCAAAGATTGGCCATTAAAATCACATGTTCCACCAAGCTCTTCGATC
>JAITWL010000007.1 GCA_031285285.1 Deferribacteraceae bacterium
CTTCATCACCATGAGCGCTGGGATGGCAACGGCTATCCTGATGGCATAGAAGATGCCAATATTCCGCTTGGTGCGCGTCTAATCGCGATAGCAGACACTTATGATGCGATGACTTCCGATAGGCCATATCGCAAAGGGCTTTCGCATAATATCGCCATTGAGGAGATAAAGAAGGGCGCGGGCAGCCAATTTGATCCTGAGCTGGCGCAGCAATTCTGCGATATGGCAGATGCAATATGGAAAAGCCGTGTGGAGCTAGTGTCATACTCTGATGATGCGCTTACAAAGCTGATGAATACACAGGCACAAGCGCAGATCACCAGACAGATAGTGACTTCGTATAAAGACGTGCCCGATTTAAGCACTGCATTTGATATTAGCAAGCTAGCCTCCAATGAATATTTCGCATCGCAGATATTCAAGCATACGCCAGCCTTTTATATAGTGATATCCGAATCTTTTGACCCTATCTATGTGAGCCATTCTGTCACAGATGCCTTGAAGATGACCGCTGAAGAAATCATGAGCCATAAATGCTTTGAAATCAATGGCAAAAATATGGACTGCTTCCGCATGAATGGCGGCGCAATCAATTGCCCCATAGTGCGCGCCTTCCACTCTGGCCAATATCAAAAAGGTAAGGTGACAGAATATGCTAGTGGCAGCGAAGTGCACATGGATCTGCACGCTGTGCCTATCGACCTTGAAGATCGCAATGGTAACCTGCTAAAATGCGCAATAGAAATAATGATCGACCGCACAGAAGATGTCAATATGCAGAAACGCTTGGAGCATGATATTCGCAAGCTTATTATCCTGTTGCAAGAGCTGCTGAGCGGCGGCATGGATAAAGATGTGGCAGAACATTCAGCAGAAATTATCAAAGAATATGGCGATTTTAGCGAACAGCTCACACAGATGGATCAGCAATTGAAGAATAGCTATGCGCAGTTGTTGAATGGTTGATTATTGTTTAGAAAATTTTAAAGGCACAGTTTTGAATAAAAACTGGTTATAAAATTACTCAAAGAAATGCGCCAATTGCGAAGTCTTTAAAAAAGCTTCGCAATTTTGCACACCGCCCAACTCAGCACTGGGCGGTAGATTCCACCATTATAGACATTTAGTGTCTATAGCCGCACTTTGGACATACACCATTTTGCAACTCTATACCGCAGAGTGGGCAACGATCTTTGTTTTGGTTTTTCGTATCATATTCTTGTGAAGCGCCATTCACACCGCTGGTGAATGTCAGTTTGGCAATATTGAGCTTATCCTTCAATAGATCATAAACTATTTTAATCATGCCTTCAACTGTCATTGTTTCTTTGGTCACCACAAGGCGGCACTCTGGATAGGCTATAGCAAGCTCTGTCTTGAATGCTTCGCCACGCATACTATTAGTAGGCGCGCCATCCTTAATGCCTTGTTGTTCATAAACGCCTAATACAGCTGGTAACAGAGGATCATCCTCACGCAAAACCAGCGCGTGATCAAAGTTTTTTAAAACATCCCATGCTGTTTTTTGAATCTCATTGCAAGGGAAAACCATGTTTACGCCCATATTGACAGTGTCTTCTACCTCAATAGTCAGCACACCTGTGTGCCCATGCAAATATTGTGCTTCTCCTTTGAATCCATAGAACCTATGTGCATACTGCAAATCTAATTTAGTAAAACTTCTCATGACCTATTCTCCTTTTTAGTTTACTTTTATTTACATAATGAGGATTACCTAACACCTTTTTCATTGAAGAAAGTGGAGTATTTCATATCGATTTTTTGGATATGATTTACTATCCATTTATTCAAAAAGCCTATTGCATCTACACTAATCATAGTGTTGCCTGCTTTATACTTTGTCTGCAACTCAGCTATTTTGTTGACAAATGTAGTGTGTTGCTGCTTTTGCTCATCAATGCCAGGATAGCTATATTTTGCCATCATTTCTTCTTCGCCTTTGAAGTGAGTTTTTGTATAGGTAAGAAGCTCATCCAAGACTTTAGTGATAACATCTTTCCCCTTACCTTCTTTCATTGCTTTATCAAGCGTATCTGTAAGGCTGATTAGTTTTTTATGCTCTGTGTCAATTTTTAATATTTTGACACTCATTGCTGGTGTAAATTCCATAGTAAATTCTCCTTTTTGATATTAAATTAATCCCACTGTGGGCGTGGTGTCTTATCTGTTGATGGTGGCAATATCGGATAGGCCACTTGAGGCTGCTCGCCTGTCAAAGTCTTTAGAAAGCTCACAATCAGTCCAGTTTCCTTGCTTGATAGCTTGATGCCAAGCTGAGCAGAACTCATCAGCGCCACTGCTTCATTGAGAGTCCACACTTTGCCAGAATGAAAATAAGGCGCAGTATATTCAATATTCCTTAGTGTTGGTGCTTTGAAAGCAAATTCATCATCGCTCGCTTCTGTCATAGCAAAGCGACCTTTATCACCAGCAAGAATATTTGCTGCTGGGCGCTCTACCACTCCAAACGGATAGTAACCATCGCTAGTTAGATTTATGCCAGAGTGGCAATCAGCGCAACCCTTGTCGATATATAGTTTTAGGCCAGCTTGCTCATCTTTAGTCAATACTTTGGCATCGCCTCGCAGATATTTAT
>JAITWL010000080.1 GCA_031285285.1 Deferribacteraceae bacterium
GCGCAATAGAGCGCCTTAAGAAGATGTTTACAGGCAGCGGTGTGGAATTTTACCAAGGGCTAAGCTATAGACACTTGATGGTAGTGCGCAATCGTGATCTTGATTTGCAAACCACTCCACCGCACGATATATCAGGCCGTAAAGTGGCGGAATATCTGCCTCAGGGGCGCGATGCAGCCTTGATAAATGAAATCATGCAGGATTCGCGCGATGCTTTCCGTCAGGATACAGGCCAAGCTACTAGCATATGGCTCTGGGGCCAAGGCAAGCGGCCTGCTATGCCATCATATCAAGAATTATATGGCCTCAAAGGCGCAGCTATCGCAGCGGTAGACCTTATAAAAGGCATCGCAGGCTGCGCTGGTATGGATATCGTAGAGGTGCCTGGGGCAACAGGCTTTATAGATACTAATTTTGAAGGCAAAGCGCGTTATGGTGTAGATGCGCTACGTGATCACGACTATGTCTTTATCCATGTGGAAGCGCCAGACGAAGCTGGACATATGGGGCGGCTCGATTACAAGCTGAGCGCGATTGAGAGCATTGACTCAATAATGCTGCCAATCCTGATGCAAGGCGCGAAAGAGCTTGGCGATTGCCGCATACTGCTGACACCAGACCATCCTACGCCGCTGCGTGTGATGACACACATGGCGGCGCCTGTGCCAGCAATAATCTGGGGCACTGGGATAGAGCCAGATAGCAATATGGTGTACACTGAGAATATGAAGCCATCATTTGAATTGAAAGATGGCTATAAGATAGCAGCAGAGCTTTTTAGGTAATCTTTTTAATGAGGTGATTTTCATGAAACATATTATTTTATTTTCTTTGCTTATTTCTTTTTGTGTATCTTGCGCTAGTTCTGGGAGCGGCACAAGCATAGTTATTTCGCCAAAGCCATCACAAAACCTTGGCAAACCGAGGACGTACACACTCACTTATTCGCCAGAAGGCGCAGAGAAAACATGCACAGGCATCAATACATATGGGGTCAATGCTACTAATCGCACGCTTCCTAGACCTGGCATGACTTCATGGGAAACAACCATCACTGCTTGGAAAGGGCTGATGATGGTATGTGATGGACAGCCAATTGCGGTAACAGAATAGAGTTATTCTATCAAGCCAAGCTTTCGCAAGCGTGAGCGGATCGAACCATCCGTTCTGCCGTGGCTGCTAGCAAGTTGCTTGATTGATTTGCCTTCTTCGTAGCCTTGTTGCAAGCGCTTGTCCTCATATAGATCCCAAGGTTTACCTTTATTAGTGAGCTCTGGGCTAGGAGTCGTCGCCTCTTCTTCTACATAGCTTGCGATTAGCGAAGTGAACACTTTTGCATATTTATCGGCCTTGCTTTTGCCAACGCCTGATATTCCTAAAAATTCGCTATATGTCTTAGGTTTCTTTTCACACATATCTCGCAGAGATGAGTCAGCGAAGATTATATACGCTGGCACGCCTGCATCTTTAGCAAGGGCAGAGCGTAACAGTTTCAATGATTTGAAAAGCCCTGATTCTTCTGAGCCTTTCTTTCTCTCTTTGCGTGTCACCCTGTCTTTTGCGATTTTCATCGTGAGCGGAATGCGCTCTTTTAACACTTTATTTGATTGCTCTGATAGCACTATCACAGGATAATCCCCCGCCTTACTATCGAGCAAACCCTTGTCCACTAAGAAATCCATCATGTTATATAGCCGTCTTGCGCTGGTATCAGCCATTATACCATAGGTGGATAGACTTTCAAGACCAGCCTTTGTGAGCTTTTCGCCTGTACCTCCTCGCAAAATCTCTGCAATCATGCCTTTGCCATATTGCTGCTTGCGTTGAGTGAGACGGTATACACAAGAGACAATCTTTTGGGCGTCGATAGTGATATCCAGCTCTTCAAATTGTGTTGAGCAATTGCCGCAGTTGCCGCAATGGGCAAAGCCAGATTCAAATTGTGGATGCTCACCAAAATATTTTAATATAAAACAGCGCAAACAGTCTGTGGTGGTGGCATAGAATGTCATCACCTTTAAGAGATCGTTGTCCTTATTGATATTTTCAGAATTTCCCATCTCAATTAGGTATTGATTCAGGCGCACATCGCCCTTAGCATATAGCAGCACGCATTCTGCCCGCTCGCCGTCACGCCCTGCGCGCCCAGCCTCCTGATAGTAGGCCTCTAGGCTTTTAGGCATATTATAGTGCACAACGAAGCTCACATTCGATTTGTCGATCCCCATGCCAAAAGCGTTGGTGGCAACCATTATCTGCCGCCTATCGAAGATGAAATCGTTTTGATTGCGTTGCCGCTCAACATCCTCAAGCCCCGCATGATAGCGTGTGGCGCTGTAGCCTTCATCTTGCAGTTTTTCGCAGACTTCTTCCACAGCCTTTCGGGTGGCGCAATATACTATGCCGCTTTTGCTGGAATTGCGCTTGACAATGCTTTGCAACGCTTTAAATTTATTTGACGGCTCCTGCACTTCAAAATGGAGGTTTGGCCTATCAAAACCTGTTGTCACCACATATGGATTGGCGAGGCCTAGCAGGCGGATGATGTCGCTGCGCACCTCTGGAGTAGCAGTGGCTGTGAAAGCACTCACCACTGGCCGCTTTGACAGCTTCTTAATAAAAGGATATATATCTGTATAGCTTGGGCGGAAATCTTGCCCCCACTGCGATACACAATGCGCCTCATCCACTGTGACTAGCGAGATATCAGCCTGCATAGCAAATTGCAAGAAGCTATCCACATGCAAGCGCTCTGGCGCTACATATATTATCTTATATGCCCCAAGAGCTGCATTGCGCAATACTTGAGCATATTCACCAGCTGCAAGCGAGCTGTTGATAAAGGCTGCGCTAATCCCAGCCTGACT
>JAITWL010000197.1 GCA_031285285.1 Deferribacteraceae bacterium
ATACGAGGCAAGGGCGATAAAGAGCGAATACTGCCGCTGGCTGACTATCACATTGATTTGATCCGCGACTACCTGCGCGCAATCCCAACCATGCTGCAAAAAGGCAGCTCGGCAGATGAAGAGGCCTTGATACTCAACCGTCGTGGCGGCCGCCTATCATCAAGAAATGTGCTAGAGCTAGTGAAACAATATCTACGTAAAACTAAGCTGCCCGATACTTACTCGCCGCACTCATTCCGCCATACATTCGCCTCACACCTGCTCGCCGCTGGGGCAGATCTGCGCACGATACAGGAGCTGCTAGGCCACGAATCACTCACCACTACACAGAAATACACCCACCTTGATTTGCAGGTGCTGATGGAAACGTATAAAGATGCACATCCGAAGGCGAAAGGGTAAAAAAATCTAACAATAGTCATGCAATCTGCTCAATGCTTACCTGAAAAATAAGTTGCGAACATAGTACAATTGAGTTACCATTTGCTTATGGAGTATAATTATGACTACAATTATAACAACTGAAGTAGATGAGGAAATTAGTACCAAGATACTGCAAGAATCTGGGCTTACAGTGTCCGATGTTATTCGGATCACTTTGAGCCGCATAGTGCAGGAAGGTGATTATATTTTAACACCTAATGACACAACAGCTGAAACAATCCGAAAGGCCGAAGCAGGTGTTGATATTTATAGTGCTAAAGATATCAAAGAATTTCGTGAGCAGCTTGGAATAAAACCACAGGCTTTTCAGAACCTGATTGGATCATAATCTACACAATTACTGAAAATGCCTTAATCCTAGAGCGTACAGGCACACATGCTGATTTATTTTAACCATATGGACATAATATGCTAAAACATACAAGAGAAATAACCATCGGTTCAGTCAAGCTAGGCGGCGATAACCCCGTGCTGGTGCAGTCGATGACCAATACAGACACACGCGATGTGCAGGCCACAGTCGCTCAAATCCTGCGTTTGCAGCAGCGTGGCTGTGAGCTAATACGCTCATCCGTGCCAGATGAGGCTTCGGCGGCTGCGCTGCCTGATATCATTAGGCAGATCAATATTCCGCTGATTGCAGATATTCATTTTGATTATAGGCTCGCGATTGCTGCCATGAAGAATGGTGCAGCAGCTGTGCGCATCAATCCAGGCAATGTGGGTGGAAAAGAAAAAGCGCTAGAAGTCATCTGTGCAGCTAAAGACATGGGCAAGGCCATACGTATCGGCGTGAATGGCGGCTCTCTAGAAGCGGACATATTAAAAAAGCAAGGCCGCACAGCCAAAGCACTGGTGGATTCTGCCATGAGGCAGCTTGAATATATCGAAGCCACAGGCTTCACCAATTATAAAGTGTCACTCAAGGCCTCCAGCGTGCCGCTCACAGTGGAAGCTTGCACACTTTTTGCTGAACAATGCGATATTCCGCAGCATATAGGGGTGACAGAAGCAGGCACAGTGTTCTCTGGCACTGTGAAATCAGCTATGGGCATAGGTGCACTTTTGCTAAAGGGCATTGGCAGCACATTGCGAGTCTCGCTCACTGCGGCACCAGAGGAAGAGCTGCGGGTGGCGTGGGCCATCTTGCAAGCAGCAGGCTTGCGCAAGCGTGGCGCTGAGGTGATATCCTGCCCCACCTGTGCCAGAACGGATATTGATATCATTAGTCTTGCAGAAGCGGTGGAAGCAAGGCTTGCTGAAAGCGATAAGCAGATTACAGTGGCTGTGATGGGCTGCGTGGTGAATGGCCCCGGAGAAGCTACGGAAGCTGATTACGGCATAGCAGGCGGCAAAGGCGTCGGCCTGTTATTCAAAAAAGGCCAAATCATCAAGAAAGTAGCCGAGAATGAATTGATCAATGAGCTTATGGCTATGATTGAGGCCGAATAGTAACAAGGAAGCAATCCACAAAAAAAAATAGGCAACCCGCGTTTTTGTACGGATTGCCTATCTTATTAATTTAAGTTACTTTTTCGCGCCAAATACTAAACGAAATTCTAAATACTCGCCCTCATTAACTGTAGGCCCCTTCCCTGAATAGTGAATCAAACCTGTGGCCTCTGTTGCGTTAGTGCCATCGTTGCCATAGTATTTGATTATGCTATTGAGTGTGCGGTCAGGATCAGTATTGATGCCATCATAATCTTTTATTTTATCAATATTGCAAGAGCTAAAAGCAGTGCTGCTATTGGTCACAGTCAATGTGCAGTTCTGCCCATTTCTTGTGAGCGTGATAGTCGCTGTGCCGCCAGTCAAAGAGACATCACCATCAACATACCAGCCATTGAGGCCATCGTTATCCATGCCACCTATCTGGCCGTAGGCTTTGCCTGTGAATGTGCCTGTTCCACTAGGCAATTCTTTCACTTTGTAGCCGCCAGTGAAAAACTCACGAAAATCATCGACAACACCGCCACTTTCGCGTGCTTCTGCATGATGCGCACCAAAATCGGCATAGTCTAAGCCCACTTCGGTGCCATGAGATTCGACTGTGAAATCACCGCCTGAGTCGCGGACAGGATCATAATAAGTGAAAGTTGCAGAGTCTCCATTGCGTGCTAAGCCGCAAATATCATCTGTAGCATCGCCACATTGGCCTGGATTAGATGGATTATTTTCGACATTCCAACTATTTAATGCGCTAATTTTGCCAGCACTATCAGTGATAAAGCTAGAATATTGGCGCTTGTTGCCGCCAGATTCGGTGGTCAAAAAGAGCACGTTATCAAGATAATAAGTCGTGACAGCCATAGGGCGCGGCTCAATATCCATAGCTAGCGGCATAGCAGCAGGCGCAGCTCCATCATGCTCCACAGATGATAGCATAGATGTGACATTGGCATTGCTGTCTTCTGCTGACATGCTGCCACCACCACCGCCAGAGCTGCAAGCCATCATCAAAAAACAAGCACAAAGAGACAGTACTAACTTTTGCATTGAAACCTCCTCAGTCGCAAAATACCTACCATTATCGTTTTTTTTTTTTTTGAAAAATCAAGGAAAAATTGAGGTATGTTGTGTCATAGATAAGTTGTCATAGCAAATTAAAAAAATAGGCAATCCGCGTTTTGCACAGATTGCCTATCTTATTAATTAAGGATGTTTAGGAGCGATCTCAATCAGCTGAGATAAAATAAGAGCGATTTTCCTTTTTCAGGTGTCTGCTGAGTTAGCAGGCATAGTAAGCGTGAATCGAATTAACGATTTAGTCTTTCCTTAAAAAGGAGGTGATCCAGCCACACCTTCCGGTACGGCTACCTTGTTACGACTTCACCCCAGTTACCAGTCTTGCCATTGACGGCTCCCTCCTTGCGG
>JAITWL010000206.1 GCA_031285285.1 Deferribacteraceae bacterium
CGATCCGCGGAGCACATTGTCGCTGAATGGTGGCTGCCCCGTGGCTACCACTAAGATTAATGCTAAAGAGACTGTGCTAAGCAAGGTTTTTGTAGAGCTTACAGGCACAACTAATATAAAATGGATAGATCTAACAGGCGCTAATGGCTCCACTGAAAGACTAACAGAAGATTAGACTTTGAGCTCTCCTACGGGCTTTGCAATTTATCCTACGGGCGCAAATTTGAGTATTTGAAAGTAGCAAAATAAATGTTTGATTTAGAATTACCTGCCCTTTTATTTGTCTTTCTCATGGCGTTTCTTGCTGGTGTTATAAGTGCTATTTCTGGTGGTGGCGGCTTGCTTTCGCTGCCATCATATATCTTTGTTGGCGTGCCTGTCCATTATGCCTTGGGTACAGATAGGTTTGCAGCTGTGGCTGGCGGCCTCGTAGCTGGATTTAAATTTTATAGGAAGGGCTTAGTTGATGTAAAGCTTCTGATTCCTTCTGTTATTTCCACTATCGTAGGCTCTGTGATAGGCACAGGGGTGGCGTTATTAGCAAGCGAATATATAATGCAGCGGGTGCTTTTGATCGTCCTCCCGCTGGTGGGCTTCTATGTGTTTAAGAATAAGCGGCTCGAATCAGGCAATAAGCCGCTACCACACAAAAAAGCTGTGACCTTGGCGATAGTGGTTTCGTTTGTGATTGGCTGGTATAATGGCTTTTATGGCCCTGGATCTGGCATATTCTTGCTGCTTATATATAATAGGCTTCTGAATATGGATATCCTATTGGCATCAGGCAATTCCAAGATCGTTGGCCTTGTATCCACAGTCACATCAACGCTGATCTTCATTGCTGCTGGCAAGGTGCTGATATTGTTAGCGCTTGTGGCATCCTGCTTTAATATGGCAGGCAGCTATTTTGGTGCCAATTTGGCTATTCGCAAAGGCGCAGGTGTGATACGCCCGTCGCTATTGATTATGCTGGTGTTAATTTTTATTAAGGCCATTAAGGACGTGCTATAGGAATGTTTACAGGAATAATTGAGGAACTAGGCCACATTAAGAGTGTGCAATTCAAAGGAAGTGCCGCCAAGCTGGCTATCGAATGTAGCAAAGTGCTAGAAGGCATCAAGCTGGGGGATTCCATTGCTGTGAATGGTGTTTGCCTCACAGCTGTTGATTTCTCTGGCAATGGATTCACAGTAGATGCGTCCAGCGAGACACTTAGCCGTAGCTCGCTCAAGCAGGCGACAGCTGGCACGGTGGTCAATCTTGAGCGCGCCATGCTGATGGGTGGCCGCCTAGGTGGGCATATTGTGCAGGGGCATGTGGATGGCAGTAGCCAGATCACTAAGATCGAAAGCGATGGCGCATTCTGGACGCTCACTATCGTCGCACCAGAAGCCATACAAAAATATATCGCAGAAAAAGGCTCGGTTTGCATTGATGGAATCAGCCTCACAGTAGCCAAAGACATGGGTAGCGCCTTCACAATAGCAGTGATACCGCACACTTACGCTAACACAAATTTATCTAGCCTCAAAATAGGCAGCCTTGTGAATATCGAGGTGGATGTGATTGCCCGTTATACAGAAAAGCTCTTGAAAGCTGATGGGAAGGAAAGCAGGTTGGCAGAGCTTTTGGCGGATTGGTAGCCATCATTTTTTACAAGCCGTTAGTGCTTGATTTCTATTGTCATATCAAGTAAAATTGTTTGCAGTGATATTATTGACCAAAGCTTTTTACGATTTACAGGAGGATATAGATGGCTGACGAAGAAAAGGAAGCGGAAGGTACGGAACCCAAGAAAAAGAAGAAACCGCTTTTGCTTATCATTATAGCACTCGTTGTGCTTCTTGGGGGCGGTGGCGCTGTTTATTTTCTGGTATTGAAGAAGCCAGCCGAAGATCCAGCGGCCATGGAGGGTGTTGTGCCCGAGCAGCAAGCTGCAGGGGCTGCTGCGCCTAGAGGCATCTCCGCAGAGACAGGGCCAATGCAGGCGTATCCATCATTCACAGTGAATCTTGCCGATCCAGGCGGCCAGCGCTATCTAAAGATCGGTATAGCGCTTGAGCTAAGCATGGACAAGGATTTTTCAGTGGAAGTGACAGCTAAAGAAGCTAAGATAAAAGATGCAATATTGACAGTGCTTTCAGCAAAAACCCTAGATGAAGTGAGCACCACACAAGGTAAAGTCGCCTTGAAGCAGGAGATACTGCGTAGACTAAACACACTGATGGCTACTGGCCGCATAGAAGAAGTGTATATTACAGAATTTATGATGCAATGAAGCAGTATATGAAAATATGCTATGAAATAGATTTAAAAGCTTAAAATAGGCTAAGCTAAGTATTGCAATAATGTATAAACTTAAATTCATCAGAAGCACTATAGGACAAAGTATCAGTGATCACACTAAGCGAGCGTAGCAAAGCGGCGAAAAAGACCTTCCCCTCGGGAAGGCGGCAGCCAAAGGCTGACGGGATGGGGTCGCAAGACGAGCGAAGCGACTGAATTGCGGAGGCGGCGTACCACAGGCGGGTCCCCCGCCGCGGATAAAGCCGCCGATCCTCGACGACCAACGGAAGGAGAATATTAAGGATGGATCGTGAGCAAATAAAAGAAATCTATGGTGAAGTGCTCCTTGAGGCTAAGGTGGAATTGGCGCGTCGCAAGGTGACCATCGGTGAGATGCTTCGTTGGGAGTCAGGCACGATTGTGAAATTCAACAAGACTTCTGGTGAGCCTGTGGACTTCCTCATCAGAGGCAAACCGCTGGCCTACGGCGAAGTGATGGTGCTTGATGAGCGCTTTGCCCTTCGTATCACAGAAATACTCACCAAAGAGCTACTTGTGGAAAAATACAAAGACGGTTTGTATGAAAAATAGGCTTTTTGATAACAGTTTTGTTGTTAATCGGGCGGGCAGACCCCGCCCCTACATAAATCAAGCCATACTAATCCTTATCATCTTGCTGTCATTTGCTGCGCAAGCTTTTGCTGCTCAGGCTGATTATGCCTTTGAAGACGACCGTTTAATCTTTACCATTGCTTTTGATGCAGGCTATTCCAATTTTCAAGAGCTGAATGATGGCGCTAGCATCGTTCTTTCTTTTGATACCACAGAGCCACTGGCCTTTGAGCAGCAAGACTTTTTCGATAGTGGTATCCAGTCTGTCCGCCTAGATACTGATGGTGCACGCAAGCGCTTCTTTTTTACCTTTGAAGACACAATAGTCACGCCACGAGTGACGCAGCAAGCTAATTCTATCCGCGCAGAATTTTCCTTCCCAGCTGTGGCTGCGGCGGATAATCCTGCGGAGATACCATCCGCGCTGCCTAGCACTGGCGCATACGTGCGCATGTTCTTTGGAGTTGGGCTGATTCTTGTGATCATCCTTTTGGCCTATGCCGTGATGAAGTACCTCTTCAAGCACAGCCATGTGAGCGATATCCCAGGGATCGGCCGCCTCTTAGGCAAGGTCGATATAGAATTAAAAAAATCGCTAGTTTTCTACGAGCTTGGGGAGATAATATATATACTAGGTGTCACTGATGGCAATATAAGTGTGGTTGATAAGGTGACTGATCCTGTGGATGTCAACCTGATCAAGGCTGGCTTTAGCCGCCGCAAAGATTTTAGCAGCTATATGAAATTTTTCAGAAAGAAAAACGAGATAAAAGACGATATAAGCGACTCAAAAGATGTGTTACAGGAGAAGTTGTCATCTTTACGAAAAAAAATGTAGGGGCTAGGCCTGCCAGCCCGATTAATAAATTTATTCTCATTATTATATTTATATTTGGCCTTGCGGGATATGCGGCTGCGCAAGAGCTGCCGATTCCTGCTATCCGCTTTGGCTTTGATGCAGCAGAATCTCCGCAGGATGTGGCCGTCTCAATTCAGATAATATTTTTCTTCACTATCTTGACACTTGCACCATCAATATTGATGGTGATGACATCTTTCACGCGGATTATCATAGTGTTTCACTTTCTGCGGACGGCTATGGGCACGGCACAGATGCCACCAAACCAGATTTTGATAGGTATATCGCTGCTTTTGACATTCTTCATCATGACACCAGTGGTGAATGAGATAAATACGCAAGCGTTTCAGCCATTTTTGCAAGAAGAAATCACCTTCCGTGAGATGGTGGACACAGCCAAGCAGCCCTTGCGAAAATTTATGATAGCCAATACTCAGAAAAAGGATCTCTCGCTATTTATTGATCTTTCGCGCACTGCGCGCCCACGCACAGTGGACGAAATCCCCGATCATGTGGTGCTAGGTGCTTTCATGCTCAGTGAGATACAAGTTGCCTTTCAGGTGGGCTTTTTGCTCTTTCTGCCCTTCCTGATTATCGACTTTGTGGTGTCTAGCGTGCTCCTTGCTATGGGTATGATGATGTTGCCGCCAATCACGATATCGATCCCTTTCAAGATACTGCTATTTATATTAGTAGACGGTTGGGGGCTACTGGTGACCTCGCTGATTAAGAGCTATGCATATTAAATTATGTACGCTTACAATTGACGATTATGCAGACAAACAGCCATTGCATATTCTTTGCAATGTGATATGGAGATTTCTAGCTCTGGTGCTAGTGCTCCGCGTATATATACGACAGGGGCGCCATTTTCATCAGGTAAAATCTCTATATCGGTGAAGCCAAGTGCGCCAATGCCTGTTTTGAAAGCCTTTGATATAGCTTCCTTGGCTGCAAACCTGCCTGCAAGGAAGCTCATGCTCTCATTGCGAGTGAAGAATATTGCCCTTTCGCCATCTGTCAAGATGCGATCTAGCAAAGCCTCGCCATATTTGGAATACACCTTGCGCACACGCTCAAGACCTATGATATCACAGCCTAACATATTGAGCTCCCTTGCATTAGCCCTCGCGTTTGTAGCAGCTCCGCCGCAAAGCTATCTAGCGCTATGCCTTGGCGGAGCGCAGCCTCTGAAACTGTTACCTCTGTGAGATCTTCGCCAGTAGAAAGGCTTTTGGCCACTATCTCTGCTATTCTATTCACATTGGCTGGCGTGAATGTGCTGAATGCTAGCCTCATATCAGGCAACAGCGCCATAAAGCTATCTTCATCAAGCGTTGCAAGCACTGCACTAATGCCTTTGATAAAGTCGTCATGCTGAAAAATGATGTCCCAAGCTGTATAGAAAAGCCCAGCAAGCCAAAGCCCCGATAGCTTCATCATATCGCCTGTGCCAGCTAGATAGCCATTTGCATGGCGTAGGATATCAGCCACTGTCAATATATTTCGGCTATATAGCAGCCCGCAGGCGCAGCCATATAGATATGGCGGAGCATCATCTCTCAATGACAAGTCTTGCAGCGCTTCATCGAGTATAGCAGCATCGATGCCATCCAGCAGAGCCACTTGATAGAGCGACTTGGTCAAAATAGCTAGCTGCCTATCTTCTTCAGCATCCTTAACAGTGATATATGGCAATAGGCTTGCAGCCTTGGCATATATAAGCTTCAAGATATCCATATGAAACTGTGTTTCATCTGCTACGCTGAGCATCCACTTGATCTGCTCTATAAACATTAAGTTGGTGGCGGCTTTGGCTAGTGATTCAAACGCGCCATCCTCTGTGATAGCGGTGCGGACGCGCTCCAGCAGGGGGCGGATGAAATTTGGCAAGTCCATCACGATAACATCTATCAGCAGCTCCGAAAATGCAGCACAGCTCTGCAAGTCCTCTTGCCGCTTATTGATTAGGTTAGCGGCCGCTTCATGCACAGTGCCGCCAAGATACGACACGTCTATGATACGCGCCTCCACCTTTGCATTATGCGCATAATTCCAGCGTTCACGGACGCGTGAGCTATCCTGTGCCTTATAATCAGGCCCAGCAAACATATCTGCAAAGCCTGCGCCCAGAAAGTCTAAGCGACGTAGGAAGATGCTAAGCTGTCTGTGCTTAGGCTTTGCCAGTATCTCTAAAGTCAACTCCTGCTTGCTAGTGCCTGCTTTCAAAGCAAATTTCTTCACAGAGTCGCGAAAATCCTTGAGTAGTGGTACAACATCGACCTTGTCTGTGACAGAGCCAGTCTCAGTGCCGCGCAGCACAGTTTTGCATATGCGCATCAACTCAGATGATAGCACATTCAGCTCACTTTTGACATAAGCGCTTGTGATGCCGTCCAGCAGCTCATATACGCCAGCTTGTGCCTTGCCTCGCAGCGTAGCTAAGCCTCTGCACTGCACGAAGGCTGCTGTTTCCTCTGATAGCGAGATATTGATATTCTTCGCGCGCAGCTCTTGCCCTGTGCGCACGAGATAGTGCATTACAGCCTCATTGAAAGCATCATCAGGATTGGCTTTGATATTCTGTTGCACACGCTGATAGAAGGCAGGATACGGCATGCCGCTGGAATAGCCTGATAGCTGGTCGCTTTCCTCATAGGAATAAGGGATCAGGTAGGCATCAGCCTTCTTGTCATGCTTAGTCACAGGCTTTGCGTTTTCGATTAATTCAATAAGCGCGCCAGTGTGGAAGCCACCTGTGATCACTAATATTTTTTTATACTCTGTCTTGGCTTTAGCAATTTGTGCAGCCATATAAGCTTCACGGGCAAGGCAGCCTTCAGCTTCGAGTAGCTCTTGAGGGTATTCAATACGCGAAAAATAGCAGAGCGCTAGCATATTACGCACGAAATTATCAGTGGATAGCGCAATGCCATTCAGCTCGAAGAGCTTTTCCCATAGCTCGCCATAGTTTCGACAATTTTGCTTCTCGCAAAGCGCAGCTATGTAACGGCTACGGGCTATATAATAGTCATTATTATAGCTATTATTGAGCTCGTCATCTTCATCGGTGTGATCCGCTAGGGCACTATAGGGTAAGTCGATAAAGCTTGTGGGAATCTTGTGGGCAGCGCCATAGCGCAAAGCGACCAGCTCAGGAGAGTAATCAAGCATGGGGAAATAGCAGGATGAGCGCTTATTTTCCGCATCAGTATAGGCATAGTATATAGCTATTGGCGCACGATTGGCCTCATCCGCTATATGCTCCAGCAGATGGTTTGTATCGCTTGGCCCTTCGATAAGTATGGCCTCTGGCTGGTATACCTCTAGCGTGCGCAGCAGATGATGGCTGCAAAGTGGTGAATGATGACGCAGAGGGAAGAAGACTAACCCTGAGCTAAGGTCGTAGGCTTTTGTAAATTGAGTATGGATGAGGGCTTTCATGCGCCCTCATAGCCTTGGTTTCTTTACTATGGGCTTTCCAGGCAACGGAT
>JAITWL010000260.1 GCA_031285285.1 Deferribacteraceae bacterium
AAGGTGTCACGGCATTCATTATCAAGATTGCAAAGGCCACACCCTCAGGATAGCCACCGAAAACCCTGATGGCCACTGTGATAACGCCGCAACCCACACCGAAGATCAGCTTGCCATTAGCGTAAACAGGCGCTGTGACATAGTCGGTAGCCATAAAGAACGCGCCAAGCATCAAGCCACCACTCATTATATGCATCAATGGTGAAATATTCGCCTCTGGATACGCTGCTTGCAGAGCCAGCGTCAGTAGAAATACTGTGCCAATAAAGCTTACAGGGATATGCCAAGTGATAATCTTGCGTGCGATAAGGAATACACCGCCTATCAAAAGCGCAAGCACTGATGTCTCGCCAAGTGCGCCTGCATTCATACCCAAGAATAAGTCGGATAGCTCTGGCAATTCCAAGCCAGCAAGGCTGCCATTCGCCTTCACATATTCTTTAGCTGCGCCAAGCACTGTCGCACCGCTGAAATCATCCACACGTGGCAGCGTATAGGCTGTCATAGGCGCTGTGCAGGAGATCAGTAAGAAGATACGCGCAGTGAGTGCAGGGTTGAATGGGTTGCCACCAAGGCCGCCAAATACCATCTTGGCAATTACTATCGCCACAAAGCCGCCAATGATACACATCCACACGGGTGAGCTAGCGGGAAGGTTCATCGCAAGAAGCACACCAGTGATAGTTGCGCTAAAATCGTTGATAGAATTAGCGCGACCAGTGGCCTTATTAAATAAAGTCTCAAATACTAAGCAGCTAGCCACTGTGACGCCATAAACTACCAGCGCACGAGGCCCAAAGACATACACAGATGCGATCATAGCAGGCACAAGCGCCAAGACTACCATCAGCATTATATTAGGTGTGCTAGCTCCTGAGTGAACATGAGGAGCCAATGCCAGATTAAACTTTCTATCCATTTTGCCGCCTCTTCATTATTTCTCCCATTTTTGGTATTTCAAGCCTAAAAATCTTCTTCAACGGCCGTTTTGATGGGCACACATAGTTGCAAGCGCTACATTGAATGCAGCTGGAGAGCTTTGCATCGAATAACTCATCAAGCATATTATTGCGAGCAAAATTTTCAAGCGCAAGTGGAGATAAGCCCATTGGACAAGCACGCAGGCAGCGCCCGCAACGGATGCAAGGCAGTGGATTTGGCTCAGCCTCTGTTTTCTCTAGCACAAGCACGCCATTCATACCCTTATATGATGGTATAGCAAGGCTATGCGCTGTGAAGCCTGTCATTGGCCCGCCTAACACAACTGTTGGCGAGATGCTATCTAGCTTAATGCCGCCGCAGTAATCAATCAAGCGGCTGATAGGTGTGCCAAGCGGCGCTAGTATATTCTTAGGGTTTGTCACAGCTCCAGTGACTGTCACTACGCGTGAAATCACAGGTTTGCGCTCCATGACAGCATCATGGATGGCCAGTATTGTGGATATATTATGCACGATAATCGCAAGCTCAGATGGAAGCTTGCCTTCGGGCACTTCCTTGCCTGTGCAGCTGTATATGAGCTGTTTTTCCCCACCTTGTGGGTAGAGCATTGGCAATAGCTTCACTTCCACACGACCATCAGCAACAGCTTCTATGGCTTTGGCAGCATCGGGTTTATTGGCCTCTATGCCAAATATGACCTTTTGCAACTTGAGCGCTTCTTTCACAAGCAGTGCACCGCTTATAAGGTCTTCTGCGCGCTCAAGCATAGCACGGTGGTCGCAGGTGAGATAAGGCTCGCACTCAGCGCCATTGATTAGAAGCGTCTCGAGCTGATTAGGCGGCGTAAGCTTCACATGTGCTGGAAAGCCTGCGCCCCCCATGCCTGTGAGCCCTGCGGCTTTAGCGATATCGGCCAAGCCTGTGATGCTTTCGTCAATCTTAACCCATGTGCCAGATTGCACACCTGCTTTGATCACGATGCATGGTGCTTTTGCGGATACTGGGTAATCGCAACGGTCGATAGCCGTAACGACACCATCAACTGGTGAATGGACATTAGCGCTGACAAAGCCGCCAGCCTCTGCGATAAGCTCGCCCGCCTTGACCTCTTGCCCTTTTTTGACAATAGGCTTAGCTGGAGCGCCAATATGTTGCGTCAACGAAAGGAAAAATTCATCTCCCTCAGTGATCGGCATTTGCTCAACAGCTAATTGGTTTGTGGCAAGCTTACAGTCATGTGGATGTACTCCCTGCATACTGTTCCCTCGTAATTAAATAGGACTATTTTCTGAAAGATATTAGCTCATAAAGCAAAATATATCAACTATAATCATTTAGGGAATTCAAAAATATGATTCCTTAATAAGATAATCCAAGGTTGTCTTAGGCACAAGCTCGGCCACGCGTTCAATTTGACCTTCACGCAGCAGCTCGCGCACTCTGGATGCGCTTATTACGCTATCACCTTGCATTTTTCGCTCTATTATCAAGCAATCCACACCACCAAGCGGCAGAGTCTCTTGTAGAATAGCATTATACGTGTTTGTAGTCTTGCTAAATGGCTCGCTACCGAGGTAGCGCCGTGTGATGCCAAGCTGTTTAGCTATCTTGAGAAATATGGTGCTATCAAGCTTAGCTTGCACAGTAACTGCTGCTGATTCATCTTGCAAAAAGTATGATGGAAAGACCGCAGCAGAGATCATATAGCTGCTAGTCTGGTGTAGCTGTACATTTGCTAGATCCGCACAGCCCAAGCGCACTAACTCATAACGATCCGCAAAGGGGAAATATGATAAATCCTCTGAAACTACGAATAGGTGCACTATATCATTTTCGGACGCTGCACGCTCCACTAAGAATCTATGTCCTAGCGTGAATGGATTGCAATTCATCACAATAGCAGCTCCGTCGGCGCGTCCTGCGCCGAGCTCTGCACACGGCGCTTTATCCTCGGTGGCAAAGCCACACTGCGGTACGCGCCTACAGCATTCAGTCGCTTCGCTCGTCTGCTGGTAATCTTGCCCACGTCCTGTGGGCGCTAGGAACGATCTATCTAGTGCTTTCAAAAAGCTATCAAGGCCATTCTTGCGATTCTCCATCAAGATGACATTTTCCACATGGGCCACTTCATAGAAGCCTAGTGAGCTGAAAATATCAGCATTGGCAAGCTTTGTGTAGATAAAAAGTTGCGAACGGCCATTGGCAAATTGATAATCCACCAGCGCTGTCACAACCTTTTCCATCAACCCTTCACAGCGGTGTGCACTGTCAACAGCAAGACAGCGCAGGGTATTAGCAAAGCAAGCGCCCGCCGCCAGTAGATTGTAGTCATTATCAAAGATACCAATGATATACTCAAGATTAGGATCGCGCCGTATTCCTTCATTGGCAAGCAAAGTATCAAATTTTCGCTGGCAACGCGCGTCATTGGGGTGGATTTCGGAGATGGTCATCTGTCTTATAACTCCGTGAATTCTAAAATAAAATACATAAAATACGTTATCGCTAGCAAGTCGGCACAGCCGCCAGGGCTAATATTTTCCTTTATTAGCTCTTCGTCTAGCTGTGTAGCTTGCTTGATAAGCTCATCTCTATTAACTATGCTGCTTTTGAATATATCATTAGCGCGTTTTTGGATCTCTGCTAGCTTTTCAGGCGAGGAGCGGCTCACTATATTAGTATCAGCCACCTTGCTCATTAGCTTTAATAAAACCATCACTCCACCATCATTAATTGAAAAGCCATGCTCTTCACACAGATATACTAATAGCGGTAGTCCTATATCTCGCACCGATGGAAAGCCCTTTGCCGCCTCAGCTCGCACGCCTGCCATGCCGTGCTTAGCAAATACAAGCTCGCCATGCGTTTGCACATTTGTATTCTTGAGATCGCCTAATGCCTGCGCCGCCACCTGCCCAGCATCAGCAAGGATATCGTCAGTCGTTGTGCAGAATAAGCCTCGCCGCCCAATCACAGCGCAGATTATCCCTAGCGAGAATATTAGTCCCTTGTGCGTATTGACGCCGCCAGTGGCTGCAAACATCTCCTCATCGGCCTGAATGCCGCGTGCACGCAAGAGCGGCAGCAGCTCAGCTAGCGGAGTAGTGCGAGTGGCTGCTCCTATCTTTGTGATATCTCTAAAATAGCTCCCAAGCTCTGTTGCAGCATCTATAAATGTGAAAAAGTCCATATCTGTATGCGCGCCACTGTTATGACGATCCACCAGCCCGGGTTTAGGGCTTATGGATACCTCATATAATAGCGCACGCATGGCTTGTTTACTGGCAATCTCGGCATTGTGCTCGTTAATCATAGTTTTCGTGCGTACCAACACTTCTTCCACGCTATGTGCACGGCTTCTGGCACAGCCTGCACCTATATTGCCGCATACAAGGCAGCTACGCTCGGATAACCCAAGGTCTACCCGCGAAAGCTTGTTGCCATCAACATTTATAACATCCATATCAAAAAGCCGCCCAAGCGGATGGCGATCCTCAAGCTCTGTAAGCAAGCTCTTGAGCTGTGTTGCATCAGCTTGTATGGCATAAAGCAGCTCTAAGCCTGTATTTTCATTGATTAGCTCTTTTTCAACCACTGTTATTTTTTTGCGTTTAAATAAGGCTTCAATAGCATTTTTGCCTTCATAAAAACAGCTATCGGCCTCTGTAAATCGTTTGACATCACCTATAATATTAAGGGTAAAGCTTAATAACGGCAGAGAAAATTTTTCTGAAAGTTTATTTTGCCTAATAACACGCTCTTCTCGAGCAGCAAGCATTTGTTCAAGGCTAATGTGGATAATGTTCATGCGGGTATTCTAAGCAAATTTTAGCGAAATATCAATATAAAAACAACTACCAAAAAAATGTTTTAATTTTCAGCGACTTGTTACTTGTATTTTATAAAATAAAATAATACAATTATTGAAAATTACAGGAACAGCACTCAAACTTTACGGAGGCCTTATGGAGATTACCAAATCCGCAATAGCAGGTACACTTGAATCAAGCGATGCGCAAGTGACCATTGAGCCTGCACAGGCAGGACTTGAGCTGGAGATATGCAGCAGTGTTGCCGATCAATACGGCAGGCAGATCAAGGCTGTGGCGCTAGAAACGCTCTCTGCACTGGGTGTGAAAGCAGCCAAGGTTGTCATCAATGATAAAGGTGCGCTTGATTGCACCATAAAAGCACGGACAGAATGCGCCGTATACCGCGCCTCAGGTGCCGATCCTGATGGCAAGGTGAACTGGGGAGGTGTGAAATGAGCGAACTTACTGGGAAAAGCCGCCTCAGACGCACGATGATGTTTCTAAGCGCCCAACGACCAGGGCTTGTGAAGGATGCCTATGTCTATAAGCCTGATTCGGTGATGTTTGACCTTGAAGATGCTGTTGCCGAGAATCAGAAAGATGCAGCACGCTTTTCGCTCTATCACACGCTGAAAACTGTTGACTATGGCAATGTTGAGCGCATAGTGCGCATCAATGGCCTTGATACGCCGCATTGGCAGGAAGATATACGCGTTTGCGTGGCTGGCGGCGCGGATGGCATACGCATAGCTAAATGTGAATCTGCGCAAGATGTGAAAGACGTGGCCGCGGCCGTGAGCAAAGCCGAGGCGGAATTTGGCAGCAAAGAAGGCAGCACACTCTTGATGGCAGCGCTTGAAAGCCCTAAAGGCATCCTCAATGCCTATGAAATATGTATGGCTTCGGAGCGGCTCTTTGGCGTGGCAATATCAGGCGGCGACTTTCGCAAATCCATGCAGACACGCTATTATGCGCATGGCATTGAGATGCAAGCAGCCAGAGGGCAGATGCTTCTAGCAGCTCGTGCGGCTGGGGTGCAATGCTTTGATACGATCTTTCAAAATCTTGATGATATAGAGGGTTTTCGCAAGGAGACCCAATTGATAAAGGAAATGGGCTTTGATGGCAAATCATTGATCAGCCCTAAGCAGATAGCTATTGTGCATGAGATTTTCTCCCCTACTGAGAAGGAAATCATTGAAGCTGAAAAAATCGTGCGCACTGTGCGTGAAAATTCGGCCAAGGGCATAGGCGTGTTTGTGGTGGATGGTAAGATGATTGATATTGCCTTCCTGCCAGGCGCTGAGCGTACACTGGCTATCGCAAAGGCCGCAGGGCTGATGAAATAAAAGTGCCGTCATTGCGAGCGCAGCGCGGCAATCCAGAATTCAGGACGGTGACGGCCTTTGGCCGACAATATTCTTGAGGTCTGGATTGCTTCGCAGAGCCTCGCAATGACAATTGAACGTTTTGTTGATTTACTGACAAAAAGTGAGGAAATTATGATTAAAAACGCTGTAGGTAGAGATATTCCAAAGTCTGCAATCCCCGAAGGCCGCGAAGTCTTTCAGGGTAGCCATTATATGGATGGTAAAACATATACAAAACAAGGCCCGACAGTCCGCGCTGGCATAAAGCCGCGCCATAGCAAGATCGTGGATAATATACGAGAGGCAATCAAGCTCTGCGAGCTGAAAGACGGCATGACAGTGTCGTTTCACCACCATTTTCGCGATGGCGACTATGTGGTGAATCTTGTGATGCAGGAAGTGGCCGCTATGGGCATCAAAAACATCACCATAGCCGCCTCATCTATGGGCTCAGCGCACGATCCTATAGGGCAGATGATCGAAGATGGCGTGGTCACTGGCTTGCAGACCAGCGGTATCCGCGGCAAGATGGGCGAGGCCGT
>JAITWL010000347.1 GCA_031285285.1 Deferribacteraceae bacterium
CAAAGCAGCGCACTACATGCGCGATTGCATCTACCTGCCTGATATGCATCAAGAATTGGTTGCCAAGCCCTTCACCTTTGCTAGCGCCGCGCACTAGCCCAGCGATATCCACAAATTCAACAGTGGTCGGCACTATCGATTTTGGTTTGACGTATTTTGTGATAAACACCATGCGATCATCAGGCACAGGCACGATGCCTTTGTTAGGATCGATTGTGCAAAAAGGATAGTTCGCGCTCTCCGCGTTCTGCGCCTTTGAAAGTGCATTAAATATCGTTGATTTGCCAACATTTGGCATGCCTACTATTCCACAGCTAAAACCCATATATAAAACTCCCTAAAATAAACCTAGCAAAATAGTGCTTGTATTTGTCCATATTTTTGTTATACTTAAGAGGAAAGGAGTGGAGGGCAAAGCCGCCCTCCTAGGCTTAGAACAACCGTAAGGTAATTCTAAGCTTCCCTATCTTGATAGCTATGACTATCATGGTAGCACCTCCTAAAAGATTCAGGGTGGTCCAACCCACCCTAGGAATCTTTATACACTCTAAAGCTATTGCGCGCAATCATTTTTGTGTGACTACAACTTATGTTTGGATTATCAGCTTCATAAATTCCTTGAAAATCTTACTATCTTACATTAAAATACCTTTTGTAATCAAAATATTTGGTGGGATTTATGCTATACAGACAATTTGGCAAGACTGGTGAAACTGTATCAATTCTAGGCTTCGGTTGTATGCGACTGCCGCTTATTGAGGGTGGTGATGCTACGCAGATCGATGAGGTACGCGCTATTCCGCTTGTGCGGCATGCTATCGACAATGGTGTCAATTATTTAGATACGGCATACCCTTACCATAGCGTAATGAGCGCAGAAGGCGTTTTGGGAGCGGGTGCTAGCGAGCCTTTTGTAGGTAAGGTTCTCAAAGATGGCTACCGCGAAAAGGTCAAGATAGCCACAAAGCTATTCGCTAAGCTGATAAATACTCGTTCAGATATGGATAGAATGCTTGACGAACAACTTAAACGGCTGGATGTTAGCCAGATTGATTTTTATCTTATCCATAATATACAAGAAGCCGTGTGGCCCATGCTCAAAAACGAAGGTATGACTGATTTTCTTGATCAGGCGCTGAAAGATGGGCGCATCAAGCATGCTGGCTTCTCCTTTCATGACACGCCTGCACTTTTTCGCGAAGTGGTGGACTATTATGACTGGTCGTTCTGCCAGATTATGTATAATTACTTGGATGAAAATTTTCAAGCAGGCACATCAGGGCTTGATTATGCAGCAGCCAAGGGGCTTGGTATAGCGATAATGGAGCCTCTTCGCGGTGGTCTATTGGCAAAGAACTTGCCAGAAGAGGCACAAGCGGCTCTAGATGCCACAGGAATCAAGCGCAACCCCGCAGATTGGGCATTACGCTGGGTGTGGAACAATCCAAAGGTCTCTGTAGTGCTTAGCGGGATGAATGAAATGGCACAACTAGAGGAAAATCTTACCCTTGCAAGCACAGTGCAGCCAAATGCAATGTCAGCAGCAGAGCTTGGTGCTATCGATGAAGTGAAAGCTGTATTCAAAGCTAAGGCCAAGGTAGGCTGCACCCAGTGCCACTACTGCGCCTGCCCTGTTGGCGTGGATATCCCTACATGTTTCAGTATATATAATAAGCATTATCTATATAACCTTGGTGAAGCCTCTAAGCGCACGTATTATGCCATGCTTTCCGCAGTAAATAGGCGAGCATCAGCCTGCTTGGAGTGTGGTGCTTGTGAAAGCGCATGTCCGCAGCAGCTTGCAATAAGAGATGAATTAAAAAACGTAGCAGCGTTGTTTGAAGGAGAATAAATATGAAAAACATTGAAGCGTACGGCTTACGCGCCGCAGAAATATTCAAAACTGGTGTATGCTGCTCTGAGTCGATCGTACACACCTTTGCAGAGGATGTCGACCCTGAAAACGCCATGAAATACACACGAATGAGCTCTGGCCTCTGCGGCGGCATGGGCTGTGCAGCGGTATGTGGTGTGGTTACAGGCGGTGCGTGCGCTATAGGGTTGTATTTTGGGCGTGATAACATTGAAGAAGCGCAAGCGGTGAAGTGTTCCACAATCAGTAAGCTATTTGTGAAAGCCTTCCAAGATGAGTTTCGTGAAACTGGCTGCAAAGAGCTAAAAACGGCCGTGCCAGCAGATTATCAAGGCAACACAAGAGCATTTTGTGCGCATATAGTGCAATGGGGCGCGGAGAAAGTAGCTGAGATTGTGATACAACAAAAGAAACAGACTATTTAAAATTTTATATTTAGCTCAACACCCGTTCTTTGCTCTGTTGTCGGCCCTGTGCTATTTGGCACGTAGGTTGTATTGTCCAGCGCAGGTGTGGGTGTGGGCACCTCTTCATTGCTTGGCTCATCTGGCAGAACAGGTGCATCTGCATCTGGCGTATCAGGCATGGTGTTTGATGCACCAGTGGTAGGTGCATTTGTGATAATCTCATGGCTTAGCTTGATGCTCACATTTTGTGCAGGGAAGAATTCTAGCTGCATACCATATGTAGGTAGAGTGCCGTTATCAAGCATCTTAACGCGCACTCCATAGTGTTGATTAAGGCGAACGCCTAGCTCTACTCCGCTAATCAATTCATCCGAAGGCTCATCAAGTGGTGGCGTCAGTAAAACTAAGTCGAGCCTGCCTTGGGTGAGTTTGCGGAAAAAATAGCTTAGCACTGCTGAAGATATATCTGCATAGAGCGAAGGCTGAGTCAGAATAGTGTCGTCAAATTCTTCATCAGTTTCCATATATTTTGCCGATAGCGGCCGCCCAACATCAAGCATCATATCAGAGAAAAATGATGATTCCACTGATCCAGCACTGAAAGAAAACGTCATAAATTCACCTGAAGCGGCAAAATTATTGCGTTCGCGTGCAATGTC
>JAITWL010000365.1 GCA_031285285.1 Deferribacteraceae bacterium
AATGCGTTCCACGAGCTTTATCACGGGCGCTGTTGTCCTTGCTGCCAATGCAGCTGCTATCACGTCCACAGGCTGTAAAAATCGGACAAAGCGTCTGCGGAAGTGGTAGGGCACTGGAATGATAGCATCATAGCCATCAAGCAGCTCTCCATCTATCTTGCACAAGCTTCCGAGCTGTTCTGCGCCTCGAAAGCACCAGTCATACTTGATTTTGTATATCACTTTGCGCAAAGCACCAATATACAAATAGTCCGAATAATAAAAATCAATCCCCTTTGCCTTATCGTCACAATGCTTGCAATAATAAGCAGTTATTGCAAGTGGATGTCCGCAGCCTAGGCAGCGGTGTTCTGGCTCTGCAAGCTCGGAAACGCAGCTATCACAAAGCATCTGACTATAGCCGCAATCACCACCACAGCCAATACACACTGCTGAGAATATTTTGCTAAGCATAATTAAACCTGTGGGCTTCGCATTAAGCTATCAACACTTCCCCAGTCATCTCTTTGGGCACAGGCACACCCATAATAGTCAATATGGTAGGCGCTATGTCTGCTAGCTTGCCCTGCTTCATGGCGATTTTACAAGGATAGTTATGGATCACGAGCGACACAGGGTTCGTGGTGTGCGCTGTGTGTGGCTGATTATGCTTTGCATCCCACATTTCTTCGCTGTTGCCATGATCAGCAGTCACTATAAGCACTGCGCCCATATCGTCTGCCACCTTGATTACTTTGCCAAGCATCTCATCAACCTTTTTGCAAGCCTCAATAGCCGCAGCTTCGATGCCCGTATGGCCTACCATATCAGGGTTTGCAAAATTCATTATCACCAGATCAAGGTCTCCCTTGCGAAAACGCTCTTCAAAGCGCTCAGCCACTTCGCCCACGCTCATGCTAGGCTTTAAATCATATGTAGCCACTTCGCGTGGAGAGGGCACCAGTATGCGTTCTTCACCAGCAAATGGCTCTTCGCGGCCGCCATTAAAGAAAAATGTCACATGGGCATACTTTTCTGTCTCTGCTATACGCAATTGCTTCAAGCCAGCATTCGCAATTACTTCTCCAAGTATATTATGCAGACTTTCGCTCTTGAAAATAGCTTCCACTGGCATAGTTTCGTCATACTCTGTCATAGTGCGCATATCTACAGCTGGCTTTGCGCCTCTATCGAAGCCGTCAAAATTATCTTTATAGAATACTGATAGGATTTCGCGCATCCTATCTGAGCGGAAATTCATGAATATCAAGCTATCGCCGTCACAGATAGCGCCATCAACACCCTTAACGATGACTGGCTTTATAAATTCATCTACCACACCCGCATCATAGGAGGCTTGAATGGCTTTTTGAGCGCTATCAGCTTCTGCTGCCTTGCCATAACGCAGCATTTCGTAGCCCTGCTGCACTCTATCCCAACGTTTATCCCTATCCATAGCATAATAGCGACCGCAGACATCTGCCACTTTGCCTATGCCTTCTTTCGCCATCCACGTTTCAAGCTCTGTAACATAGCCAAGGGCGCTATTAGGCGGGGTATCGCGGCCGTCAGTCAGCGCGTGTATGTACACTTCCTTTACGCCAGCGCTTTTAGCAAGGCTAAGCATGCCTTTATAATGATTGATATGGCTATGCACACCGCCATCGCTCATTAAGCCCAAGAGGTGCAAGCGCTTGCTTTTGCCCAGCCATGCTTTCAGCGAATCAAGCTCGGTAGAGCCATTCTCAAAAGCCCGTGTGATGCGCAGCAGATCTTGATAAACGACGCGACCTGCGCCTATATTAGTATGTCCTACTTCTGAATTGCCCATCTGCCCATCTGGTAAGCCTACCGCAGCGCTGCTTGCGCCAATTAATAGATTAGGGTCATTTTGCAAGAGACGATTAAAATTTGCAGGCTGAGCCAGCTTGATAGCATTATGTTCAGAGGCTTCCCGATAGCCCCAGCCATCTAGTATCAACAGAATCACTTTTTTCTTAGCCATTATTCACCCCGTTAAATTTGCACACGATGAGTCTAATTTATAACATAAATCTATCCATATATCCATAAATTTCTAAACGCTTTACCTTTGCAAAAAAAAATAGTATATTGGTCTGTATTTTGGATAATTAGCACTGGAGTAATGAATGGTAAATATTGTGGCACTTGACTTTGAGGCACCTATTATAGAGATAGAGAATAAAATAACTGAGCTGCAGCAGATGGATATCCTAACTGATAAAAGCTCACAGCAGGCAATACACAATCTGCAAACGCGACTATCAAAAGTTAAAAAGGACATCTACTCAAAACTCACTCCTGCACAGACCGTGCAGGTGGCACGCCACCCAAATAGGCCATACACACACGATTACATACAGTATCTTTTTAAAGACTTCACTGAATTGCACGGCGATAGAACATTTGGCGATGATCAAGCTATCATTGGCGGCATGGCCACTTTTAATGGCACGCATGTGATGGTTATTGGCCATCAGAAAGGCCGTAATACCAAGGAAAATATAGCTCGTAACTTTGGCATGGCTAATCCAGAAGGCTATCGCAAGGCTGTGCGCCTAATGAAGATGGCGGATAAGTTTAACAGGCCAGTGATCACATTCGTTGACACCGCTGGCGCTTACCCTGGCATAGGTGCAGAAGAGCGTGGACAGGCGGAAGCCATTGCTAAAGCTATATTTGAAACATCACTTCTGCGTGTGCCAGTCATATCCTTCATCGTGGGTGAAGGTGGCTCGGGTGGAGCAATAGCCATCGCTATGGGCAACCGCGTATATATGCTTGAGCACTCTATTTACTCTGTTATCAGCCCTGAAGGCTGCGCATCTATACTATGGAAAGGCGCAAATGACCCTGCACTTGTAGGAAAGGCTGCTGATGCCCTTAAAATCACGGCAAAAGACCTAAAAGCCTTGAATATCATAGATGGAATCGTCCCTGAGCCTGAGGGTGGTGCACATAGAAATCATGAAGAAACAGCTGCAAACATAGGCAAAGTGCTAACTAAAGCGCTTAACGAGCTGGAGAAGCTCAGCCCAGACGACTTGATGGAAGATCGATATAAGAAATACAGAGCGCTGGGCGTATTTAGCGAGCAAAACTAATGGCTAAGCAGATCAAGACCATCCAAAAGCTTGATGCTGCTACTGCTTCAAAAATCGCTGCTGGCGAAGTGGTGGATAGGCCACTCAATGTCATCAAAGAGCTTGTGGAAAACTCTGTGGATGCTCATGCCACAAAGATCACAATAGAATTGGAAGCTGGCGGCACGCAATCTATTAAAATCACTGATAATGGCGATGGTATCGCCTTTGCTGAACTGCCACTTGCCGTGGAACGCTTTGCCACTAGCAA
>JAITWL010000084.1 GCA_031285285.1 Deferribacteraceae bacterium
CGATCTATTAACCAAAAAGTGCATAAAGTGACAGCCGCTGGACTGACCGCAATACTCTGCGTGGGCGAGCTTCTCGAAGAGCGTGACGCTGGTGTTGCAGTGGAAGTGGTGCTTTCGCAACTTGGCAAATCGCTGGGTGGCATGAAAGACTTGAGCAAAGTGGTGATAGCCTACGAGCCTGTATGGGCAATAGGCACAGGCAAAACAGCCTCTCCAGAAGATGCGCAGGCTATGCACGCAGCCATCCGCGAATTCTTGAAGCGTCAATACAGCGCAGCTGTAGCCGAAAGCACAAGGATACTTTATGGTGGCAGTGTGAAGCCCGATAATATATCTGCACTGATGGCAAAACCCGATGTAGACGGTGCTCTTGTGGGCGGCGCAAGCTTGAAATCAGAGCAGTTTTTAAAGATAATAAATTTTTGAGTGAGTGAGAATGTATAATATTGTATTAGGTTTGCACGTATTTGTTTGTATACTTTTGATTGTGGCTGTACTGATGCAGTCTGGCAAGGGCGGTGGCTTGGGATCGACTTTTGGTGGCGGCAATAGCGGCGGCAATATGTTTGGCCCAGGCGCACCTGCGAATTTTATGCAAAAGGCTACCACTGTGATCGCGACTTGCTTCTTGCTGCTCTCACTGGTGCTCGCATTGATGGCAAGCAATCGCAACACCGACAGCCTGCTGCGTGGATATCAAGCGCCGCAAGCACCTGCTGCGACTGAACAAGCTGAATAAGTGATGCCATTTCATTAGAGTTGTCATGAAACGCCTTCGTAGGGGCGAGCGACCCGCTCGCCCGTTGCGGCAAAGCCGCAATTCCCCAATGGACTAATGCGGGATAGCGTCGCTCTCCCCAAGTGCAACTTGCATAGCATTTTGTTTCGTAACAATCCAAAATTAAATGCATATTTTACCAAAGAAGGTAAGGCATGATTGAAAAATTATATATTAATAACTATCGAAATTTTGTGAATTGCACCATTGATTTTAACAAAGATTTTACCCTGCTTTGTGGCAAGAATGGAACAGGGAAGACTGCGATAGCTGAGTTGATATATAAATTAACCTCGTTTATTACTGATAGTATGAGTGCTTCAAATCTTGTAAGCTATAATGATCTACCTAGATGGAATATTGAAAAGGAAAACAATCAAGCAGATATTGAATTGACTATCCAAACATCAAGTGGCCTCTTTAAATATTCTATAAACATTGCGTATACAAAAGAAAATAATGCACACACAAGCTATATTGCTGCTGAGTCACTGTCTTTCAGTGATATATTTTTATATCAATTTGATGGGGCTGAGGAAAAAGTCTCAATGCTAACTGATGATAAGGGGGAGCTGCAATATCCATCTAATAATACAAGGAGCAACTTGCAATTAGCTGCAAAAAGCAATAGTAAAATAAAAAATTTCTTCCATTATTGCAAAACGCAGGTTTACTCATTAAGTTTCATTGGAAATTCATCAAAATTTTTTGCAACAGATCGATTAAGTTTTGGTGGTGATGATTTTCAAGTGTGGTATAGTGCAATCTTGCCAAAAAAAACAAGACAAATCGCGCAAACTATTAAAGAATATGAGGATTTTATACCAAACTTAGAAGACGTAATTGTTGGCGACATGAGTGAACTGGTTTTTATAGAGAAAAACTCCACAGATAGCTATAAAATTAATTTTAGAGAACTTTCTACTGGACAACAGAAACTTTGTATCTATTATTTTTTACTAAATATTGCTGAAAAAGGCTCAACAATAATACTTGACGAACTAGAAAGCCATCTTTCGCCAGCTGAGCTTTATCCACTATACCATAAAATGCAGACCGTGGCAGATGAGAGAGATGTGCAATTCATCATTATTTCTCATAATCCTAAAACCTTGAACTGGTATCATAAAGAAGCTATTGTGTTTAGCACTACGGGAGTGCCAACCTTTGTGCGAGCAGAGCAGTTTGATTATAAAAATGCACAATCATCATTGTTTGAATATGTTGGTGATTAAATGAGTTTTGATAGGTATCAATATAAAGTGCTTTGCGAAGACAAGCGTCATTTTCACTTTGTCGCAGCATTTCTGAAAATAAAAGGAGCAAATTTACATAAAATAATGCCATTTAAGGATGTTTCAGATGGCAGAGGTGCTGGCACAAAGTTTGTTGATAGTTTGTTTGATGAAGTTAAGCAGTTTTCGCCTACATCTCGCACTGTATTTATAGTTGTGCGTGATGTAGACATGGCTGATTATCAGGCTGTAAAGAGTAAATTTGCTAATGAAAGCAACAATATCTTCTTAGTTTTGCCTAAGCGCAACATAGAATCATGGTTCTATTTCCTAGATCACATAGACAAACCAGAGGCTTTAGACGAAACTATAGACAGAAAGCAGCAATTGAGTCATAAAGATATTAAGCCAACTACATATGCCAAGGTGCTTTGCCAGCTTTTAGATAATCCGCCAGCGAATTTGCCTGCTTCATTAGCAGAAAACATCAATCAACTACAAAAGCGCGTTGCACTAAAATAGAGGATAAACATGGAACTTTTGCAAGAAATATCTCGTGGGTTTAAAGCCTTCCCTACATTCCCTCACACAATCAAGGCAAAATCTATTGAATTGGTTATATCTTTTGGGGATCTTGAAGATGGTGTAGAGGCATTTGCTTTATTAGAAGGCTATCTTGAAGAATTACAAAATGCTGGTTTTAGAAAAGGAACAAGCTTTAGGAAAATAGATTTAGAATTCAAATTTAACTATGAGGCAGATGATTTTGAAGAAGATGACTCTTGGTTAGTTGGGCTTGAGTTTACATTTATAAAATCTATAGATCAAACGATTGATAGCATAGATGAGCTTGTGAAAATTGTGTTGCAAGAATTTCCACCAATAAATATGTTTGAGCTTGAATATTGCGCAATTGATGCTATCGATCTTCATGTGCAGTATGATGATACCCCTTTAGAACAAACGGTTTTGCTTGAGTATGAAAATAAATTGACAGCTCAAAAATTTGAATACGATGAAGAATATGTTATGTATGATAAGCTTATTGATTCAAGGGAAAGTATTGTGAATTCAGACACTGGTTGGTGTCAACTTCATTATCAGTCATATCAACAGAGCATTATTAGTTGGTTTCTAGAAGGATAAAATGCTGGTAGATAGCTATCTCAAAGGCTTTTTTGTTGCTATGGCAAAATGTGAATATGCGATGGCAAAAGATAATCTTGCTGCTCTCAAGATGGCAGGTGGTGCGAGCGATGCCGACATTGCTAGGCTAAAGCAGGCTTATCCAGATTGCCCACAGGCGCTGATTGAGCTATTGAAGCGCATTGATGGCAGTTATTTTCGTGAATATAATGGGCACGAAGTGTGGGCGCCTCTTATGGGAGACGGGGTAGCCTTGCTATCTGTAGAGCAGATTATCGAAAACAAAGCTGAAACTAGGTCGATAGCGGCTGTGTATCACTTGCATGATGCTGGCCATGCAGAGCTTCAACCTTGGCAGGTGGATGACCGCATAAATATTGACACTCCTATAGGCTGGCGTCTACATTTCACTGATAGTGATAATGACGGGTTTTGCATTGACTTTGATCCTTGCACAAATGGTGTTAAGGGGCAGATTTTAGATAACGAGTTTATTCTATTAGATAAAAAAATTAGGGTTGTTGCAAATAATTTTGAGGAATATTTGCAGAATTTGATTGATTCAAATTATGCTTTTATTAATAAGTGTTATTTTGATATAATGGAAGGAGAATTGCATGAAATATAAGGTAGTCGAAGGAAAATATAACGGCACTGGCAAGAAATTTGCCATTGTGGTGTCGCGTTTTAATGATTTTATAACATCTAGGTTGGTGGATGGCGCTGTGGATACGCTTGTGCGTCATGGTGCTAATGAGGAAGATATCACTGTCTACAAAGTGCCTGGCGCGTTTGAGATACCTCTTGCTTGCAAGAAGGTTATTGAGAAGGGCGGCAATGATGCAGTACTCGCACTGGGCGCGGTGATCCGTGGGTCTACGCCTCATTTTGATTATGTAGCAAACGAAGTGGCCAAGGGCACAGCTCAAGTATCTTTGCAGGCGGGTGTGCCAGTGATATTTGGCGTGTTGACCACTGATACTATTGAGCAAGCCATCGAACGCGCAGGCACTAAGGCTGGCAACAAAGGCTCTGACGCTGCTATGACAGCGCTTGAAATGGTAAACCTGTTCTAGTATGAAGGCACGAACTCAGGCGCGGGAATATGCCGTGCAGATGATGTATCAAGCGGAGCTGCTTGACAGCGATCCGTTGGAAGTCAACACTCTTTTTTGGAAGAGCATTGATGATGACCCAGATAATGAAGCTGGTAGTATGCCAGCAGAAAGCGTGATGGAATTTGCACAAACTCTATTCACATCTGCTTTTAGCCGTCGTGTGGAGCATGATCGCACAGTGGCAATGTTTTTGAAAGAGAATTGGCCCTTTGAGCGCCTAGGCGAGATGGAAAAATGCATCCTGCGAGTGGCTGTGGACGAGCTTTTGCATTATAACACGCCCGATTATGCCGTGCTAGATGAGTATGTCACGCTCACAAGGCGCTTTACAGATGAAAAGACGGCGGCTTTTGTGAATGGCTTGCTAGAGAATATACGCAATACATTGAAGAAAGAGGGTTAGGGAACGCGATATTTACAATTTTTGAAATAGTAAGAGAATTTTACAAGTAACGATTTATTATCTTGTAAGGCACAATATATTATTTTATGATTATGATGGCTTACACAAGGAGGATGTGTGGAAAGAAAACTTATAGGTACAGCACTTGCGATAGAATACATGAGGTGTAATTCAATGGATTCAATGGAGCAACGAATTTTAGTTCAAAAGAAGGTTTACTTAGCACAAGCTTTTGGTATTAGTTTTAATTATTCATATAATTGGTATTTAAGAGGGCCTTATTCTAAGAAACTTACAAGTGACGTATTTG
>JAITWL010000098.1 GCA_031285285.1 Deferribacteraceae bacterium
GTGTATTGTCTGTTTTATTAGAGATCATTGTTTTAAAGATGTCCAATGTTGCCTCAGGTGCATTATAACCAATGTATTCGAGAATTTTTAAAGCTTCCCTTTGTTTATTTAAATCTAGATTCGCTTTTTGTTTAACTTGCTCAAAAATATTTCTCAATAATTGAGGTTTTTCTGCATAATATGCCAAATTTCCAAGCGCATTAAATATTTTGTTTGGATATGGTTTATCAAAGAAGTTTAAATCAATGGTTGTGTATTCTTTTAGCCAATCCTTCAATATATATTGCCTTAATAGATGTTCTTTCACAGCAAATTTCCTGCGGTTTACACCATAGCGTTTAATTATACCCTTTTCTACAAGTTTGAGTATATGATTTTGACTTATACTCTCTTTTTTTAAAAACTGTTGAAACTCTTCATCTAGCTCTATGCTTGGATATAATGATAGGATATTAAGTATTTTTCGCTCATCATTGGTTAAATTAAGCTGATTTAGCTCATGCGCAAATATATCATCTAAGTTTTTATAGCTCCTGTTTTGAGCAACTGCATTTAAATATAGTGGTTAATGGCATATTCATTTAGAAGAACTAATGAATCCTTCTCATTTAAATGACTTAACTGTATAGGCTCATGAAAGTGTGCATTTAGTTTGAATTTTTCAAAGTCTATAACTTGATTGAAAGCCATAATCAACTTGATGTTTGCAAAGCGCTTACTATTCAATTGCTCTACAATACCAGCAAGCAAACTATTACTTTCTGTCATGTCTATAGCTATGAGTGTCTTAGATGGGAAAAACTGCAACCACTCGCCTTTGTTCATAGCATCAGGCAAACCCCATATGCCTCTATAATCATCACATAATGATAAAGATTCTAATAAAAGCCGTTTCTTACCTATTCCAAACTTGCCATACACAGGAAGGATTTTTTTGTCAGATCCTAAAAATTTCCTAATTATCTCTTCCTCTTTCTCCCTTCCCACATATGTTTTAGAAAATGATTCTGATGTGTATTTATTATTGCTTTTGAGGTATTCAATTGCCTCATTTACAGAATAATAAAGATCTGTATTGTGCTCAAAATAAGCATCTATTAGGTGTGGAAATTCATGCAGCTCGTTGTCTATTTGCTCTAATGATCTAAGTCCTACATTAAGGCCTTCTTTTAAGTATAGAGGACTAACTTCACTATCCCACTTATCTTGGATATTAGGATTCATTCTAATATTAACATAAAAAACAACAGTTTTAGCTTTCTCCCAGTATTTATTATTAGCATGCCCTCGCTTTCTATATTTAGCTATGGATTTAAGTTCACCTTTTGCAATGGCGACAAGATCAGGATTTTTCCTATATTTAGCTTGATATATCACACTCCCATCTTTGGAACATGCATCTTGTGCTGCATCTCTGCCTGGCCTTCCAAATAAGTGTATTTCTTTGTTAGAGGCATAGAGCAATGAATGCATAAGCGACTCAAATTGTTCACCTGATGTTATAAGATTCCAGTTAATTTTGTCCATTTATCAACCCCATAAAATTACATCTCATTCTCGCGCCCCAAATATCGCCGTCCCTATTCGCAGCATTGTTGCGCCTTCCTCTATCGCCACCTTATAATCGTCGCTCATGCCCATCGAGAGCACTGTCATAGCTGGGTTTTGTGTGCTATACTTATCAAATAGCTCTCTTGCTCGGCGAAAGTATGGCCTTGCCACCTCTGCATCGTCATCAAATGGCGGGATAGTCATAAAACCACATAGGCGAAGATGTTCCGCTTGCATAACGGCATCATACAGCGCTGGCAGCTCAGCTTCTGTCACTCCGCCTTTTTGTGGCTCGCCAGCTAGGCTTAGCTGCAATAATATATCTTGCTGCATATGGCCAGCTTTTGCGGCTGCTTGCTCCAGCGCTATTACAAGCTCAGGTCTATCAACAGAGTGCACAAGGCGATACTTTCTGCTGCCTATCACCTGCTTGGCTTTGTTCGTTTGCAAGCGGCCGATTAGATCGAATGTTAATGTGTCAAATCTTTGACCAGTTAGTATTGTGTGATCTATTTTTGGCAACATGTGTAGATTTAGCATCTTCTCGCTAGCTTCCTGCACACGGCTTTCGCCAAAGTGCAAGCAACCTGCTTGGTAGAGCGTGGCGATATCTTCGACAGGATAAGTCTTGGAGACGGCTAGCAGCGCGATATCTTCTGGTTTGCGGCCAGCCTTGATGGCTGTCTCAGCTATATCTGCAAGGGTGGCGTGATAATTATCTACGAGCATAGGCCACCATGAGCATCCTGCCAGCAGCTGCACCATCGCGCCTATATGAATGGAAGCTTGGGTCGGCAAAGGTGCAGCGGTCGGCTGTTTCTATATTTGCCACGTCTATGTCACGTAGGCGGTCGACTATAAATTTTTTGAGATCAAAGTGCCAGCCATCGTTATTCACCAGATATGGCGCGCTATTAGTCAGCTTTGAAACTTCTGCTATAAAATCCTCTTTCACCTCAAAGGCTTCGCAGGATATGCCCGCGCCAACGTAGGCATATTGCGGCTTGTCGCCCTCTGCTTGGAATAGGCGCGCGGCACTATTGATGATGCCATTCACAGCGCCTCGCCAGCCGCAGTGCACAGTGGCTATCGAGTGCTCGCCTACTATCGCCACGGGATAGCAATCAGCCGCACGCACGCCAATAGCAAGCCCAGCTTCGCTTGTGAATAGCCCATCGCCGTCAGAATCATTCACTGCGAGCTGATTGGCGGCCGACACTCTAAATACATTTGCAGAATGCACCTGATGTAGCGTCACAATACTTATCAAGCCTTCAGCCGCACAGAGCGCCTCATATACAGGCCGCGAATCCGCGCTATACCTATCGAATGTGGCCTCAGCTGTGGTCATAAAAATTGATACATTTGTTGGCGCATTGTAAGCACGCACAATTTTCATATGTCTAACCCTAAAGATTTTTCTATCATAACGCTTGTCATGGCAAGCAATTTTCCGCTTTCAACATGCAGCACCTTGATGTAGATTTCATAGTTGTCATCTTTTTCATATATCGCGCCAGATATGAGTATCTGTGCATTCAAGAGGCTGCCAAGCTCTATGGTGTCTTGAGTGAACCCTGAAAGCTGAAAGGCATGCTCATCAAGGATTTTTTGCAAGTCATCGCGCTCAACAGCTGTCCAGCTGCCATATTGCACGACCGCTTGGCTGAGATGCTGCGTGAAATAATCTGCATTGCTTGCGAGCGCCTGAGTAGCTGTCAGTGGCAACACTGCTACGGCTATATCTTTTCCTATTTTAATGTCAGAGAGGTCGGTTAGCTGTGCGAGTAGCTGAGTAAATAGATCTGTCAAAATTTTCTGCTTGTTGCTATCTTTTATAAGGTTAATTTGTGCACGAGCATATTTTTGTTCAGCAGCTTTTGCATACCATTCGGCAGCTTTAGTATAATTTTGTGGCACGCCTTCGCCATTTTCATACATATAGGCAAGGTTAGTTTGCGCCATTATTATGTCCCCTTGTTCGGCAGCTTTCATAAACCATTCCACCGCCTTGGTATCGTCTTCTGGCACACCAAAGCCTTTAGAATACATATAACCAAGGTCATTCTGCGCGTAAGAAAACCCCTGCTCAGCCGCTTGCGTAAGCAATGCTACAGCCTTAGCATAATCTTGTTGCACACCGTTACCGTCCACATATACATGGGCAAGGTTAACTTGGGCATAAGGGTTTCCCTGCTCTGCGGCTTTAGTATACCATTCCACCGCTTTAGCGTAGTTTTGTGGCACACCGTTGCCTTTCTCATATGCATAGCCAAGATTAGTTTGCGCATTGGTATTTCCTTGCTCTGCGGCTTTGGTATACCATTCCACAGCCTTAGCATAGTCTCGTGCCACTCCTATGCCATACTCATATTTGTGCCCAAGCTCATATTGTGCTCTACTATTTCCCTGCTCGGCCGCTTTTGCAATCCATTCCACCGCCTTGGTATCGTCTTGTGGCACACCTTTGCCATTATAATACATATAGGCTAGATTTATCTGCGCCATATCATAGCCCAGCTCAGCGGCTTTGCGATACCATTCCACAGCCTTAACATAGTCTTGTGGCACGCTTCTGCCATAATCATATATTACACCAAGGTTATTTTGCGCAATTACATTTCCCTTCTCAGCGGCTTTGCTGTACCATTCTATAGCTTTGGCATAGTCTTGTGGCACGCCAAAGCCTTCATCATACATATAGGCAATGTTACATTGTACAACGGCAATGTCGGTTGGCGTAAGAGTGTTGCCATTCTCAGCAGCTTTCAGATACCATTGCACAGCCTTGGTATAATCTTGCGGTACGCCTCTACCCATCTGGTAGGCAAGGCCAAGTTGATTTTGCGCCATAGCGTTTCCCTGCTCTGCGGCTTTGGCATACAATTCCACAGCCTTGATGTAGTCTTGTGCTACGCCTTTGCCTTCAGAATACATAACAGCTAGATTCTTCTGCCCTTCAGCATCTTCTTGCTCAGCCGCTTTTGCAAACAATTCCACGGCCTTAGTATAATCTTGTGGCACGCCATTACCTTCATAATACATATCGCCAAGGTAGTTTTGTGCAGCAGCGTTTCCCTGTTCGGCAGCTTTTGTATACAATTCAGCAGCTTTTGTATAATCTTGTGGCACGCCATCGCCAGTTTCATATGCACGGCCAAGTTCTGTCATTTGTGTATATTCATCATTCTGCTGGCTTATCAATGTATTTGCGCAAGCTATGCAAAATACACATAAGCTGATCAAAATTACTTTCATTTATTTTACTCCAAACGATTTGTCTATCATAATGCTAGACATGGCAAACAATTCTCCGCTTTCAACGTGTAGCATCTTAATATAAAGCTCATAGTTGCCATCTTTTTCATAGAGCACACCAGATATGAGTATCTGTGCACCCAATAGACCACCAAGCTCTGTGCTACCTTCTGTGAGTTCTGAAAGTTGAATGGCATGTTCATCAAGGATTTTTTGCAAGTCGTTGCGTTCAACAGCTGTCCAGTTGCCATATTGTGTGGTTGCATAGCTGAGATACTGTGTAAAATAATCCGCAGAGCTTGCGAGCGCCTGATTAGCCATCAGTGGCAAAACTGCCACAACTATACTTTTGTTATTTCCAATACCAGATTGGTTTGTGAGCTGTGTAAGCAGCTGTGTAAATAGATCTATCAACGCTTTATGATTGCTGCCATATTTTGTAATGATAAGCTGTGCACGAGCATATTTCTGTTCAGCGGCTTTGGTATACAATTCCATAGCTTTGGCATAATTTTGTGGCATGCCTTTGCCTTGGTAATACATATTGCCAAGGTTAGTTTGTGCATAAACATTTCCCTGCTCAGCAGCTTTAGTATACCATTCTATAGCTTTATCATAATTTTGTGGCACACCTCTGCTATTTTCATACATAGTACCAAGATTGTTCTGTGCATCAGCAAATCCCTGCTCAGCTGATTTTGTGTACCATTCCATAGCTTTGGCATAGTCTTGTGATATACCTTGACCAATTTCATATGCATAGCCAAGGTTCTTTTGTGCAGCAGCATTTCCTTGCTCGGCAGCTTTTGTATACCACCCCACAGCCTTGGCGTAGTCTTGTGACACGCCTGTACCATCACCATACATGGTGCCAAGATTATTTTGTGCATGAGCATATCCCTGCACAGCAGCCTTGGTATACCATTCCATAGCTTTGGCATAATTTTGTGGCACGCCTTTGCCTTGGTAATACATATTGCCAAGATTATTTTGCGCATGAGCATCTCCTTGCTCAGCTTTGACAAGATCCGCTTGCATGATAGAATATGCATTTTGTGTGACACAAATCATGCAAAATGCCAAAGCAAGCAAAATGAATCGCTTCATTCTTCCGCCGCGTTCAGACAAGCCCTATAGCGCAGCAGATATTTGGCCTCGGGTATCTCAAACACATCTGGCGCATTGATTTCGATAGAGCGAATCCCTGGGGGCGCTTTTCTGACAGGGCCTACCACCTTATAGACGTCAGCGGATACTTGCTCCACGCCCATTATGCGGATAGGCATCTTCATACCCATAGTGTGGAAGTATTTGCGGTCGTTACGCTTCATGTCAAATAGCATGCCATCATAGGCAAAAGTATCTTCAGTGTAGCCAAGCAGGCCATTGGCATGTTCATTAGGCGTCTGCATTGATATAATATTCATAGTGCAGCCGCCAACGGTGATTTGCCGCTCCACTCCTGAGCTTGTGGGCTTCGCAGCTGCAAAAGATAATGTTGCAAATGACATAATAAAAATGATGCTTAGTAAAATACGCATTGTCACCCCCTGCGTTTTATTGGCTCTTATTTCTTCATATACGAATGATCCATATCTGGAAACACCCTATTTTTAACATCTTCGATATAACGCTTAGCCGCATCCTCAATAACAGCACCAGCTTCGGCATAGCGCTTCACAAATTTTGGCATCAATTCGCCATATAGGCCGAATACATCATGGTAAACCAGCACTTGGCCATCGCAATGCACGCCTGCGCCTATGCCTATCGTCAGCATGCTAGTCTCAGCGGTGATTGTCTTGGCGCAATTTAGCTCCACACCTTCCAGCACTATGATTTTAGCGCCTGCCGCCTCTAAGTCCTTGGCCTGCTTCATCAATTCATCGCCATTTTCGTAGCCTTGAATGCGGTAGCCACCCATAGAGCTTACAAATTGCGGCATCAGCCCTATATGCGAGCAGACATTGATGCCCAGCTCGGTCACCCTGCGGATAACCTCTTGTATATTAGCTGAATAGCCCTCTATCTTGACAGCATCAGCGCCAGTCTCTTTGATCACGCGTACGCAGCTATCCACGCCTGCATCTGGTGAATTGAGTGCACCAAAGGGGATATCAGCCATCACAAAAGCCGATACTGCACCGCGTTTCACAAGCTTAGTGTGGTAGATAATCTCATCCAGCGTGACGCCTAGCGTCTCATCACGCCCCTGCATCACCATAGCAAGCGAATCGCCGATCAAGATCATGTCGATGCCCGCGCGATCTATAATTGCAGCTGATGTATAGTCATAGGCTGTCAGGCAGCTAACAGGCTCTTTGCCCTTGCGTGCCAAAAGCGAGGTAATAGTGGTCTTTTTCTTCATGTACTTCTGTCCTTTTGAGTTCTTTACCAATTATTTATAACAAAGAATATAGAAAATTGCTATCGATTATTGGGATTATTGGCAGGATTTCCCAAATGGAAAACTACGCGCCGAAAGCGGCACTATGCAGCGAAAAGTATTTTGAAGAATTGCGTTCGCGGGATAACTACTTCACCAGCTCAATAATCGCATCATTGCCCAATGATGCGGCCATTTCTATGGCATTTTTATCATAGCCTGTGTCTTTCAATTTTGTATCTGCGCCAGCTGCTACAAGTTTTTTCACTGCATCAATATTGTTCATGCGTATTGCTGTCACAAGTGCCACTTCGCCTGAGCCATTTGAATAATACATGGGCTGGTTAGCTGTCACGCCCTTATCTAGCAGATAGCTGAGCAGCTCAAGGTTGCCTGCTTTCACAGCAGAGCAGACAGATGTGCCACCATCTGTGTCAGATTTTAACCATTTATCTAAGAGCGTTTTCGCGAGCGGAAAGCTTACATTGCCAATATAGCGGCCTAGATTGGGGTCTTTATCAAACGGATAGCCGCCTCTAAGCATAGCTTCAAGCACAACATCATGATCGCCTATAGCTTCTGAAAAGATCATGGCATCTTCAAAATATGAAGGATAAAACGTGTGACCTTTAAAATCATTGCCTTCTAATTTGCGGAAGTAATGGTCTTTTGCAAGGGGTGTCAAAAATTCGACTATTTCCAACAGCTCATTGGAGACAGCGCCAGCCCAAATGCTTCGCGTGATTGCATATGAATATGGGCTAACAGGCTCGCGAGAAAGCGCTAGCGCTTCGTTGGGGTTCGCGCCTGCCGCCACGAGCTCTTTGACAGCTGCCACATTCTTCTTTTTCACTGCGTCTAGGAGTTTGCTGATTTTAGCCATGAATCCTCTTGCGAAATGGATGATTTTTTCAAAATCAAAACGCTCATTTTTCGACTATAAATCTATTTCAGGCCTAATTCTAATACAGAAATGCACAACAAGGCAAGCGAAAAAGTACTCAAGAAGGCTTTTCACAAAATATGCAGCATGGAAGTTTCTTGACATGTTTATGCTGCATTGTTACCATAGAATCTGGGATTTTAATTTTATGGCAAAAATATTATCAATACTTTTCATTCTCACTTTTTTCACATTTTGCGGGTCGAGCCCGCAATGACGCAACTTTTTCGTTTCATGACAAGTCTATTGCGAGGCTCATGCGTTGCCAATCCAGCGTTCCTAATAATTGTCAGCCAGAGTCCATCATAATCCTGAATCCTAGATTGCTTCGCAGAGCTCGCAATGACGAAATCTTGACGATCTTAATCCTGCTTTTATGTCTTGGGAGAACAAAAATGGGAGACCTAAGCCTCCCAATTATACTAATACTTTTTCAATAATATCGACCCATTTGTGCCACCAAAGCCAAATGAGTTGCTCAAGGCGTACTTAATCTCAGCATTGATAGGCTTATGAGGCACATAGTTTAAGTCGCAACGCTCATCTGGGTTATCCAGATTGATTGTTGGCGGGATGATGCCATTCTGCAGTGCTAGTACGCAGAAGATTGCTTCTGTTGCGCCAGCAGCGCCTAGCATATGGCCTGTCATTGATTTTGTAGAGCTCACAAATAGCTTATATGCATGTGCTCCAAAAAGTTCTTTTATAGCTTTGGTCTCCAGCATATCATTATACTCAGTGGATGTGCCATGAGCATTGATATAGCCAACTTCCTCTGGCTTGATGCCGCCATCTCTTAGAGCCTCAGACATTGCGCGGCGTGCGCCTTGGCCTGTCTCATCTGGGGCTGTGATATGGTAAGCATCAGATGATGCGCCATAGCCAGCCACTTCGGCGTAGATTGTTGCGCCGCGAGCCTGTGCATGCTCAAGCGATTCGAGCACCAGCATGCCAGCGCCTTCTGCCATAACAAAGCCGTCGCGATCTTTGTCGAATGGGCGGCTTGCCTTCTCAGGAGCATCGTTGCGGCGAGAAAGCGCCTTCATATTGGCAAAGCCAGCGGCTGCGATAGGCACGATTGGGGCTTCTGTGCCACCTGCAAGCATGATATCGGCATCGCCGCGCTCAATGCACTTTGCAGCCTCACCAAGGGCGTGTGTGCCAGTGGTGCAGGCTGTTACGATGCCTATATTTGGCCCAAGCAGCTTGTGGCGGATAGATACGAGGCCAGCGGCCATATTTATGATAGAGCCAGGAATAAAGAATGGCGACACTTTGCGGTGGCCAGATTTGATATAATCAGTCTGGGTGTCACAGATGGTTTGGAAGCCGCCTATGCCAGAGCCTATCAGCACGCCTGCGCGCTCGTTGTTAAATTCTTTTAAGCCCGAGTTAGCCATAGCCATCTCAGCAGCAGCCATAGCATAGAGGATAAAGCCATCGTAGCGTCTGGCTTCTTTTTTGTCGATGTTGTATTTTTCGGGGTCAAAGTTTTTCACTTCGCCAGCAAAGGTCACAGGGAAGCCTTCTGGCAGCTCAAAATGGGTGATAGGCCCTATGCCACTTTTGCCAGCAAGGATACCATTCCAGTTTTCTTCAACAGTGTTGCCTACAGGACTAATAAGACCCATGCCTGTGATAACTATGCGTTTTTTCATAAATACTCTCCAATATTATTATTCTCAGGTCTTTGACCTTCGAGGATC